>NZ_JAUBOJ010000201.1:0-13335 GCF_036700185.1 Microcoleus sp. BM001215392
TCGATTTCAGAGTCATCGTCAGAGGTACGTTCGGCACGAATCTCGTCCATAATTTCCTGAAAATCTGGATCGTCTTTAAACACACCCGCAAATTGCATCCAGGTGGGTTCTGAAGCCTGAATCGGTACTTCCCAGGAAATAGCTTCAATATGCTTAAGTCTTTCTAACAATGTGGTTTGAAGTTGGGTAATGGCTTCTTCCCGAGTTGCTGCTTCAACTCGACAGTGCGGAAACTCGAAAACAGAACCAGAAACCTGTCCTGATGAGAGAGTTTCTAACAGGAGTGTCACTTTCAATTGGCTAGATGGTTGGGATTGCAATACATTTAAGCTTGTTACCATGTTTCAATCACGATTTTTAAGTGCTGTCTTGATTGTATCGCAGAAAAAAAATCCCTCACCATTTCAGGCAAGGGGCGATCGCTTTTTTAGAGCTAACTCGTCTTCAGTTGCTCTAATTTTTGTCTAACAAAGAACCATCGCGATCGATTTCTATCTCTATATTATCTCCTGACCGTATAAATAGATTACCTGTTCGCTCGTCTAGGCAGATGAAAACAGGGGTGGTGAATTTATTGGTTAAGGATTGACATAGTATGACACACTTGATGCTTTGTTCAGCAGTTGGCAGGTTCATTTTAACTCCTCTGTTTTTTAACGGTCACGCAGGGTTAGGTTTTTGGGTATATAACCTCGCTCGCGTTTGAGTACAGAGGCACAAGGCCTTATGGATTGTGCGTTTAGTTAATTTCCCTTCAGAGTTAAAGTTATGCCTATGCTAAAAACCGTTACCAAAATAACAGGGCGGGCCCGAAAGCCCGCCCCATAAGAACGATCGACTATCGATTAATAATCGAAGTCGCCGCCGCCCATGCCGCCGCCACCGCCAGCAGCAGCGCCTTCCTTGGGTTCAGGCTTGTCAACGACGATGCACTCGGTTGTCAGCACCATGCCGGCAATAGATGCGGCATTTTGCAAAGCAGAACGAGTTACTTTCGCAGGGTCAACAATACCAGCTTCAAACATATCGACAAACTCATTTGTCGCTGCGTTGAAACCGACGTTGAATGGCTTTTCTTTGACGCGCTCAGCAATCACAGCGCCATTCAAACCAGCATTTTCAGCAATCCGCTTCAGAGGAGCAGCCAAAGCACGGGCAACAATCAATGCACCGGTCAATTCTTCGCCCTTCAGATTGGCGTTCGCCCACTCTTCTAATTGAGGAGTCAGGTGAGCCAAAGTTGTACCGCCACCAGGAACGATGCCTTCTTCGACAGCAGCTTTGGTGGCGTTGATCGCATCTTCCAAACGCAGTTTGCGATCCTTCATTTCGGTTTCGGTAGCAGCGCCGACTTTGATTACTGCAACGCCGCCGGCCAATTTAGCCAAACGTTCTTGCAGCTTTTCTTTGTCGTAGGAAGATTCGGTTTCGTCCATTTGACGGCGAATTTGTTCGCAGCGAGATTTGACAGCGGCTTCGTTACCTTCGGCAACAATTGTAGTGCTGTCTTTGGTGATGGTGATGCGGCGAGCTTTGCCGATCATGTCCAGCTTGGTGTTTTCCAGTTTCAAACCGGCGTCTTCGGTGATCAGTTGACCGCCGGTCAATACGGCGATATCTTCTAACATGGCTTTGCGTCGATCGCCAAAACCAGGTGCTTTCACAGCAGTTACATTCAACACACCGCGCAGTTTGTTGACAACGAGAGTAGCTAAAGCTTCTTTCTCAATGTCTTCTGCAATGATCAACAGCGGGCGGCCGGAACGAGCGACTTGCTCGAGCACTGGTACTAAGTCTTGTACCAAGCCGATTTTCTTGTCTGTCAGCAAGATGAAGGGTTCTTCTAGAATCGCTTCCATCCGTTCGGTGTCGGTGACAAAGTAAGGAGAGATATAGCCTTTGTCGAAGCGCATCCCTTCAGTGATTTCGAGTTCGGTGGTCATAGACTTCCCTTCTTCCAGGGAAATTACGCCTTCCTTGCCCACTTTGTCCATGGCGTTAGCAATCATTTGGCCGACTTCATCGTCGTTACCAGCAGAGATTGAGCCGACTTGAGCGATGGATTTGGAATCTTCTACTTGTTTGGCGTGTTCGGCAATTTTTTCGACCAAGAAGCCGGTTGCTTTGTCTACACCGCGCTTGAGGGCGATCGCATTGGCGCCGGCTGCGACGTTCCGCAGGCCTTCTTTGACCATTGCGTGAGCCAGAACGGTAGCTGTTGTGGTGCCGTCGCCTGCTGCGTCGTTGGTTTTGGAGGCGGCTTGACGGATCAGAGCAACGCCTGTATTTTCGACGTGATCTTCTAGTTCGATTTCTTTGGCGATGGTTACGCCGTCATTGACGATTTGAGGAGCTCCGAATTTCTTTTCGAGAACGACGTTGCGTCCTTTGGGGCCGAGGGTAACGGCGACTGCTTCGGCGAGAATGTCCATACCGCGTTCGAGGGCGCGACGTGCATTTTCGTTATAGATGATGCGCTTAGCCATAGTTTTTGGGGATGAGAGGGTTTGAGATTTTGGATTGGGGAGGGATGGCGAGTTATTTGTCTTGTGTCATTAGTTGTTTGGCGGCGTTCGCTTTAAACTAATGACTGCTGACTGCTGACTCCTAACTTTAGTCATTTGTCTTGTGTCATTAGTTGTTTGGCGGCGTTCGCTTTAAACTAATGACTGCTGACTGCTGACTAACGATTAATTAGTTAACGATCGCGAGAATATCTTTTTCTGCTAGCAAGACATATTCGTCAGTCCCGAGTTTGATGTCGGTACCTGCGTACTTCGAGTAGAGAACTTTGTCGCCGACTTTGACTTCCATTTCAACGCGCTGACCATCGTCATTACGCTTGCCGGGCCCTACAGCCGCGACTTCGCCTACTTGGGGCTTTTCCTTAGCTGTGTCGGGTAGAAGGATGCCGCCGGCGGTTTTTTCTTCGCTAGCGCTTACTTTCACGAACACGCGCTCGCCTAACGGTTTAACGGTAGAAACACTCAGTGATACTGCTGCCATAAATAAATCTCCAGATTACAGTTCCTAGTCTGTGGGCCGTCTGCGGTCGCTATCAAAGCAACAGCCGACTGCTTACAACTGACATATTAGCACTCTCGACTCCTGAGTGCTAATCTAGCTTTCTTCAGGGGCGATCGCAACTTATCTGTCTGTACGGGTTCCCGAACCGATGAAGAGTGGGGGAGACTGGGAGAGGGGGAGAGTGGGGAACAGTGGTGAGGACTTTCGACCGCCAATTAATTAGTGTTGACAAATAAATAAGATGTCTGAAAATAACCAGGATGAATCTTGCAGCCAAGGCTTGAGCGCTTGCGTCCAAAGCCTGGGAATCGATCGAATTGAACGGCATATTTTTATTTGTGCCGACCAAACCGTGCCCAAGTGTTGCGATCGAGAAAGCAGTCTGGTGGCTTGGAATTACTTAAAAAAACGCTTGCAAGAATTGGGGTTGGACAAGCCAACTGCCGATCGGCCGAGCTGCATTTTTCGGACGAAAGCCAACTGCCTGCGAGTGTGCGCGTCCGGTCCGATTATGGTAGTCTACCCAGACGGAGTGTGGTACCGAGACGTGACACCGGAGGCGATCGAGAGAATTATTCAGGAACATCTGATCGGCTCGATGGTGGTTGAAGAATATGCTTTTTTAACTCATCCCTTGCCGGAACCAGCGAACTCGAAAGCTGACATTTAACTGTGGCGCCGTCAAAAAGTACGGCGCGATCTGTAAGGTGTTAAGTTTAATGTTGTAAATTTGAGGGCACCGGTGCACTAGGGTCGCGCTCGAACAAATGTAGTTTCTTGCTTGTCTGTGGTAGTCCTGCTGGTAACGAGGTAGTTTTTGAGGAGGTGCATTTGTCAAGTTCGATCGCTCGTGCGCCGACAGTTTCCCCAAAAGTTTCTCAGTAGCGGACATCAGGCGGTTTGCCAAACTACACTAGAAGTAGTTAAATACGTAAGTAGGGAGTCTTTAAATTTTTCTATATCAAAAGTACCAATTAAAACCCGGGCATCAACGGGCCATTGAACATCAGCAGATTAAATATCTCGCGCCATGCTATCGAGCTGGCGTCTCCCACAAGTCAAAGGCTGACAACATCATCCATGACAAGTTACTCGGGAGTTAATTTTTGTTAAATTAAGCTAGATCGTCAGGATCGATCGGGCGATCGTCCGTCACAGGTTTTGGCTTTGTTCCTAGTGACAAGATATTTACAAACTTTCGCCCAATCGCTGCCAAAGGAAGCGGTAACACCCGCCCCGCATTCGGTGTCAGCGCCACAGCATCACTGGCTGAAAGCCGTCCCCCATCAAGCGGGCATCGGTATCAGCGAGGGAAGCCCAAAAAAACTAAAGTAAAAACAAGAAATTGTGCGGGGTAATGTAGCGGGAACAAATATGAAGGACAATTCAGGAGAGCAAAAGCGGCTGATGCTGGTTGACGACGACCCGAACTTAATCTTGCTAGTCAAGGATTATTTGGAGTTTCGGGGTTACAACGTTATTACAGCAGAAAACGGCAGACACGCTCTAGAAAAACTCGAACAAGAAGTCCCGGATTTGATCATCTGTGATGTGATGATGCCGGAAATGGACGGATACACTTTAGTCAAACACATCAGAGAAGACCCGCGCACGAACTGGATTCCAGTTCTTTTCTTGTCCGCCAAAGGTCAAAGCTCAGACCGAGTAAAAGGCTTGAGCACTGGAGCTGATGTTTATATAGTCAAGCCTTTTGAACCAGAAGAACTGGTAGCCCAAGTAGAATCTTCTCTAAAAGCAGCGTCCCGCTTGATTCGTCACTCAAATCCAGGTATTGAGAGCGGCCCGAAAATTAAGGCGCGCCGCAATGTCGAATTGACTCCCACTGAGTTAAAGGTGGTACAGTTGCTAGCGCAGGGTATGGCAAACCGCCAGATCGCAGACGTGATGAATGTCAGCCAGCGCACTATAGAGAGCCACGTTAGCAATATGCTGGGCAAAACAGGTCTGCATAACCGGACAGAGCTAGCTCGCTGGGCCCTAGAAAGCAAAAAGGCTTGAGTTTAGGCTCTATGCTGTGAAATTAGGGGAGAAAAAAATACTGCAATCCGATTCGGTATGCCTGCTGGGCGGTAGGGTGGTTGGCGTGGTAGTTTCGATCCCCATTAAACTTGACACCACAGCCTCTACCAAGTTACTGAGGGTCGGGTTTTTGAAGGTTGGTCGATCGAATGCAAGCACCCCTAAAAGAGCCCTCTGGCGGTAGAGCCGAAAATATGAAATACTGGGGGGATGGAGTTTTCTGAAGTTTAATCTATTGCCTCAGTTAGCTCCATATTGCTAAAATGTGATATTTAGATTAACTTCTTTCTACAATTATTAGGTCTAAGTTCTATGACAAACTTAATGAACCGCCTTTCTATTTTTGTTGACGGGAACAATATGTTCTACGCTCAACAAAAGAACGGCTGGTTTTTTGATCCACGCAGGGTGCTCGAATATTTCAAAACTTCGCAGCCGAATGTCATCTTGATCAATGCTTTCTGGTACACAGGTTTGAAAGACCCTCAAGATCAAAGGGGATTTCGAGATGCTTTGATCAGTCTGGGTTACACGGTTCGCACTAAGATTCTTAAGGAATATTACGATGATGCTTCGGGCAGATATTCTCAAAAAGCTAATTTAGACATAGAGATTGTGGTTGATATGTTTAATACGGTGGATCAGTACGACCAAGTTGTGCTGTTTAGCGGAGATGGGGATTTTGAGCGGGCGATCGAGCTACTGCGATCGAAAAATACTCATATTACTGTGGTATCCACCGAAGGAATGATTGCTAGAGAATTGCGAAATGCTACTGATAGGTATATAGACCTAAATGAAATTCGGGAACATATCGAGAAAATGGATTATTAGTCAGTTGACAGTTGACAGTTGACAGTTGACAGGGAACCAGTCCGATTTCATTAATCATTAGTTATTAGTCATCAGTCATTAGTCAGGCGTTATGGGTTATGGGTTATTAATTATTGGTTATGGGCGCGAAACATAAGACTGGTGACTGGGGGCTAAGTGCCACCAACAGCGGACAAGTAAAATTCAGGAGAACACTTTTTGAGAGCTATGAAAACTCAACCAAGTCAAGACCGGATTATTATTTTTGATACGACTTTGCGGGACGGAGAACAATCTCCGGGGGCATCTTTGAATGTGGACGAAAAGCTGACTATTGCCCGCCAGCTAGCGCGATTGGGTGTGGATGTGATTGAAGCAGGTTTCCCTTTCACTAGCACGGGAGATTTTGAGGCTGTCCAAAAAATTGCTCGGAGTGTTGGGACGGAAGATGGGCCGACAATTTGCGGTTTAGCCAGGGCGCGCAAGCCGGATATTAAAACAGCAGCCGAAGCTGTGAAACCGGCCGCCAATGCGCGAATTCATACGTTTCTGGCTACGTCTGATATTCACTTGGAATACAAGCTGAAAAAGACGCGGGCTGAGGTTCTGGAAATTGTGCCGGAAATGGTGGCTTATGCTAAGTCTTTTGTCGAAGATGTGGAGTTTTCGCCGGAAGATGCTTGTCGTTCAGATCCGGAGTTTTTGTATCAGGTGCTGGAGAGGGCGATCGCCGCAGGTGCCACAACTGTTAATATTCCCGATACTGTCGGCTACACGACTCCGAGTGAGTTTGGGGCTTTGATTCGGGGAATTAAAGAAAATGTGCCGAATATCGATCGCGCAATCATTTCGGTTCACGGGCACAATGACTTAGGATTGGCCGTTGCTAACTTTTTGGAAGCCGTGAAAAATGGCGCCCGACAATTGGAATGCACGATTAATGGTATTGGCGAACGCGCCGGAAATGCGGCTCTGGAAGAGTTGGTAATGGCGCTTTACGTGCGGCGTCAATATTTTAATCCGTTCCTAGGAAGAGAGGCTGATTCTGATGAGCCACTGACCAATATTGACTCGCGCCAAATTTACAAAACATCGCGCTTGGTTTCCAATTTGACGGGGATGTTGGTGCAGCCAAATAAGGCGATTGTGGGAGCAAATGCTTTCGCTCACGAGTCGGGAATTCACCAAGACGGGGTGCTGAAAAATAAGCTGACATACGAGATTATGGATGCTGAGTCGATCGGCTTAACCGAAAATCAAATCGTGCTGGGTAAATTATCGGGGCGCCACGCTTTTCACACTCGCTTGAAAGAGTTGGGTTTTGAAATGGCCGACGATGAGCTAAATAAGGCTTTTGTCAAATTTAAAGATTTAGCAGACAAGAAAAAAGAGATTACCGATTGGGATTTGGAGGCGATCGCCAATAACGAAGTCCACCAAGCTCCCGAACTTTTCCGGTTAGAATTAGTACAGGTTTCCTGCGGCGACAAATCGCGGCCGACAGCCACCGTTACCGTGCGGAATCCGGCGGGGGAAGAATTGACCGATGCGGCGATCGGCACCGGGCCTGTAGATGCCATTTACCGGGCAATTAACCGCGTGGTAAACGTACCGAACGAGTTGATCGAGTTTTCTGTACAATCGGTAACAGCGGGCATAGATGCGATCGGCGAAGTAACAATTCGCTTGCGCCACGAAGGCAAAGTATTTTCCGGCCACTCAGCAAATACCGACATTATTGTCGCCTCCGCAGAAGCTTACATCAGCGCCCTAAATCGCCTTTACGTCGCATTACAGCAGGAATCTACCGTAGGTAAAGCATCGAAAGTTGCAACAGCAGCTCAGTCTTAAATTACCAATTCTTTACCAGTTTTCAGTTAATTTGTAGGGCGGGCATTGCTTGCCCTACTACTGTAAAAGTACCAGGAGATGATGGGAAATGGGTAAATCTTGGGTACATTTATTGTTGTCGATCGCAGCAATTCTGAGCTACGGTTTAGTTGGAGTGCCAGATGCTGCTAAGGCTGAGAGCGAACCTCTACCTACTCCACAGACTGTGACGACAACTGAGCCGAATCCAATAGTCAAACCTACTGACTGGGCTTACATAAGCTTAAAACTCGTAGACACAAAATTCAACTGCCTTTCTAAAACAAGTCTCTTAGCAACTTATTTTCTATCTAATATAGAGATAACACGCTATGAATTTGGAGCGGTTTTATTTGATTATCTGGATGACTTGAGTAAGCTTATATTGACATATCGAAAAACGCAAACTATCAGAAAGGAAGATTTAGAACCTATACAAAAACTACAAGAAGAATTTGGTGCGGAACTTGCTGTAAGATGGTCAGCTCGCAGTCATAGACCTTCTCCGACTCCAAGGATACCCATTCAACCGAGCGATCCTATTTACGAGCAGCTACAGTCAGCGATTAAAGAATACAACTGCGCGCCAGAAAGTAAAAATAGCAGTTACGAGCTTGGTAACAAAGAATTGAAGACGGAAGAATTTGTACCAATTTTAAAAGGCTGCTTGCAGCGAGTTAATCAATTGGCAAAATCTGGTACAAACAAGTGGACGCGATCGAAATTAGAACCTCTTGCTAAATTAGAGTCCGAATTTTATGCGGAGCTTTATGACTGATCAAAAACTTCCGATCCAGAAGACACGAATAAGTTACAACTAATCCCAGTAAATCAAATAGATAAATAATCAATAGTAAATAAAATGCAAGACGAAACCTTAAAAAAAGAGCGACAATTCCACGATGCTTGGGCTTCAACAATCGACGTTGACGGCATCCGCGTCAACGATTACTTTGAAGCTTGCACCGCCCCAGAAAATAGATTTATCCTCAAGCAAATAGGCGATATCACAGGAAAACGCCTGTTAGATTTAGGCTGTGGCGCCGGAGAAAATAGCGTTTATTTTGCGAAGAAAGGCGCTAATTGCGTGGCAGCAGACTATTCTCAGGGCATGGTAGATGTGGCGCTGAAATTGGCAGAAAAAAACGGTGTCAAAATAGAAGGTTGCACTGTCAACGCAATGGCGCTAGATTTCCCTGACAACAGTTTTGATATTGTTTACGCTTCCAATTTGCTGCACCATTTGCCGGAACCCGAAAAAGCGATTCGCGAAATGCACCGCGTGCTGAAACCGGGTGGCAAAGCTTGTTTTTGGGACCCGATGAAGCACAATCCGGTGATTAATGTTTACCGCAGGATGGCGACTGAGGTGCGAACTGAGGATGAAACTCCTTTGGATATTAATATTGTCAAGTTTGTCGATTCTTTGTTTTCAAAGACGGCTTACGATACGTTTTGGCTGACGGCGCTGTGGATTTTTTTGCGCTTTTATTTGATCGAAAAAGTGCATCCGAATGATGAGCGTTATTGGAAGAAGATTATTCTTGAACAAGAAAGATTGAATCCGGAATACTCTCGGTTGGAAGGGTTGGATGGGTTTTTGAAGAAGTTGCCTTTGATGAAGCGGTTGGCTTGGAATTTGGCCGTGGTGGCCACGAAGTAGTTAAAAAGAAGTACAAGAAGTGGTAGAGTGCGTCTGTTTTGAAATTTTAAATCAGCGTCGAAAGTATCATTTTGACGCACAATTTGTTGTCAGGTGTGTCAGTTTTGAGATTGTTTGTTTGTAGCAAAAATAATCACAACTGACGCACCCTACTTCCAACTATAAAAGAAGTACAATAAGTCTAAGCATTTAATTAAGAGGCTAATTATGCCAGAAACTATTGCTGCTGTGTACGAAAACGGGGTTTTTCGTCCCTTGAGTTCTGTGTCTTTCCAAGATGGGGAAACTGTGCGGATTCAACTCTGGCCTGACGATCCAAAAAAGCAGGCCGAATTGGCAATCCAGTTTTTAGTCGATCGAGGATTGGTGACTCCATTACCTAACACTCTCCAGAATGTCGAAGCCGTAACTGATGATGATGTGTATGAATTGGCTAAAAGGTTAGGGGGAAAACCGGGAAAGCCTCTGTCTGAAATGATTATCGAGGATCGCGGCCCGTGGTAAACCTTTATTTTTTGGATAGCAGCGCCCTCATCAAAAGATATGTAGTTGAAATTGGCAGCCCTTGGATCAAGACTCTCACGGATTCCCAGACAGGTAACTCGCTGCTTGTGGTGCGGATTACCTGGGTGGAAGTTCTGAGTGCTTTTGCGCGAAGACAGCGTGAAGGCGGTATAAATGCTGAAGAAGTTGCTGGACTTATTCAACATTTTAGATCGGAATTCAATAGTCGGTATAGAGTTATTGAAGTTGATGAGGCACTAGCTGAAAGGGCGGGTGAACTGATTGTTCAATATCCATTGCGGGCTTATGATGCTGTGCAATTGGCGGCTGCTTTGCGGGTTCAATCTGTTTTAACATCAATCCCAGATACTCAACTAATTTTTGTTTCGGCGGACAATCGATTGCTGAATATTGCTCAGTCGGCTGGTTTGGCGATCGACAATCCTAATAATTATCCGCAATCAAATGGTTTGTAGTGGTAGGGTGTGTCAGTTGTGAGACTTTAAATCAGCGCGGAAAGTATGATTTTGACGCACCATTTATTGTCAGGTGCGTCAGTTGTGAGATTGTTGGTTTGTCGCAAAAATAATCGTAGCTGACGCACCCTACTTAAAACTAGAGGATTTCTTTCAAAGTTTTAAGTAATATTTGATTCTGTTCTTCTGTACCTATACTAATTCGCAATTTATCGTCTAATCGCGGCTGATTGAAGTATCGAATCAATATTCCCCGTTCTTTGAGTGTTTGATAAATCCTCTGTGCATCGCCGTTAGGCGGCCTAACTAACAAAAAGTTGGTTTGCGAGGGCCAAACTTCAAAGCCTAATTCCTTGAATATAACCGCTAGTTGCGATCGGGAAGCCTTGATTTTTTCGGCGTTGGCTGTTTTGTGGTCTGAATCTGCGATCGCACCCGCCGCCACCGCATAAGCTATAGCATCCACATTGTAGCTGTCTTTGATTTTATTTAATTCAGCTAGCAGCGTCGGATTTGCGATCGCAAAACCCAATCTCAATCCTGCTAGGGAATAACCTTTGGAAAGCGTTCTCAAAATTATAACATTACTGTACTTTTTTGTCAATTCCAAAGCACTATTTTCGGCGAAATCTACATAAGCTTCATCAATGACCAGAATGCCCGATAAATCTTGAGCCAGTTTTTCCAAATCTGCCACAGATATCGCTGTTCCCGACGGACTGTTTGGGGAAGCGATAAATGTCACAGCACCTTGAGCTGCTATTAGCAAATCTACGGGTAACTTGTAGTCATCGGGATAGGGAACTTCGACAAATTCTGCATCTTGAATTTCTGCCAGCGTGCGGTACAATACATAGGTAGGTGAGGGACAAACAACGGGTTTTCCAGCTTCGCCTACAGCACGAACTATCAAGTTTAATAAATCATCGCTGCCGTTACCTACCGCAATCCAATCGTCAGGAACCCCCAAAGCTTTACCAGCGGCGATGCGGAAACTTTTACCAGTTGGATCTGGATAGCGCCGCAGCATTTCTGGGTCTATTTGCTGAAGCACTTTTAAGGCTTTGGGAGAAGGCGGATAGGGATTTTCATTAGAATTTAGTTTAATAATTTTTGTGCCTAGCGGTGGCTGTTCACCCGGCACGTAACCGGACATTTCGTGGATACTTTTGCGAAAGTAGTTCATATTTTATCTGCGTTCATCTGCGTTTATCTGCCTATATCTGCGGTTGCAAAATTATATCAAACAATTAGTGACAATCCGAGTTACGCCCAAATCAATTAATTTTTGCATATCTGCGCGATCGTCCACCGTCCACGCTACAATGTCAACTCCTTGATTGCGGGTTTCTGGAATTAGTGCGGGGTTTTCCAATAAAACACGATACAGGCTGGTAATCAAGTTATCGCGATGGGCGACAGCTTGAGACAATTGAGTTTTATATGCTTCTAAATTAGCAACAATGTGTCCGATCGCCAAATCGCCATTTAGCCCCCGCACTTGTCCGAGAAATTTGTCGCTAAACGAGGTAATAAGGCATTTTTTTTGAATTCCTGCACGGTGCAAAGTATTGACAAACTCCGCGACTTCTGCATCCGACCATTCGCAGTGCGGCTTGACATCAAAGTAGAGAAATTTGTCAACATTCTTGAGGATTTCTAACGCTTCTATTAAGGTAGGAATTTTTTGCTCGGAAAATTCATCGCTAAACCATTTACCAGCATTGAGTGTCTGCAATTCTGACAGGCTGGTTTCCCTGACTTTACCGGAAACTCCGGTGATTCTATCGAGTGTGGCGTCGTGGAAAATCACGGGCACGCTGTCGGCGGATAGTTGGATGTCAAATTCGATCGAATCGGCTCCGCGGGCGATCGCGAGTTCAAATGCTGCTAAAGTGTTCTCAGGGGCGATCGCCGAAAATCCCCGATGTGCGATAATTTCTAAATTCACTGTTGTTGACCTTCTAAAAATTCTGCCGCGGTTTGATTGAAAGTTTCCGGTTGAGTCAAAAAACACCAATGATTCCCCGGTACTTTGGCAATTGTCAGATTTTGCAAGTATGTTTTGTAGGGCTGCATTTGCCAATCCATGCGATTTACGCCTGTTTCCGGCTGTACGAACAAAGTTGGGATATCTATATTTTCCGTTAAACCGGCAACTTTCATCACTTCGATAAATATCTGATTTCTGGCGGGAATTACAAATTTACTTCCCCAACTTCCGTCGGATTTTTGTTCTATTTGGTTTTGGAAGATTGTTTGTTGCATTTCACTCCAACCTGCGTATTCTCCCGATTGTTTGGCGGCTGCTTCCGCTTGGGCTAAAGTTGCGAACGGGCCCATACATTTGAGACAGTCTAATTTGCGGTAAACTATTGGTAGCGTGAGTTTCATCACAGCAGGCAGTTTGCTGATGAAGATTGGGTCTACTAAAATCATACTCGAAATGCGATCGCCATTCTGCCGCGCCCAAATTAATGCTAATTTTCCCGTCCAAGAATGTCCGACAATGTGAGCATCTGGCCAGTTGAGGTGTGCCATCAAAGCTTCCAAATCTGATCTCGCCCTAGCAAAAGTATAACCCGTTTCTGGTTTGCCGCTCTCTCCGTGGCCGCGCATATCCGGCGCTACAATATGATAGCGGTTGGACAAGTAATTGCCCAAGCTCGTCCAAACCACCGCACTATCTGCTAAACCGTGCAGCAGCAGCAAACGCGGAACTTTTGCTGTCTCTGTTTGTGAGTTCCATTCTAGATAAGAAAGTTCGATATCTGGTAATTTTAAACTGTGGCGTGCAGGCATATAGAAGAAGTTCGGCAATGGATTTTTTAACGGATGTAATGGATGTAACAGAGACAAAATGCGAGGGTGCATCTGGTTTTTGAAGAGGGGTGCATCTCATTTTTGAAAATATACTTGTAGGGGCTCTCGCATTTCGGCAGT
>NZ_JAUBOJ010000202.1:0-13265 GCF_036700185.1 Microcoleus sp. BM001215392
CCGTTCGTTTCAAACCCCCGTCTCATAGCGAAAGTCCTCTCAAAGAGGACTGAAAAGCCAATTAAATAAACCACTTAATTCCCGATCTCAAATCTCCAGTCTCCCATCAATAATTCCCAATCTAACATCTAAAATCGATAGTCGGTTTCAACCGACTTTTGCTATGAGACAGGGGTTTTCAACCCCTGGCGGACTCGCGGACTAACGACAGATTTCTCAATCGAAACTACCCAGGCGCACCCGATCGCACTGTTTGATCTCCCGTCACCTCCGAAGCTTTAGTTTCCTTCGGCATTTCCGACGCAACCGCGCCCCCGTGAGGCCACTTCCAATCGCGGATTTCCGGCATATCATCGCCGTGTTTGGTGATATACAACCTGTGCTCGATTAGCTTGTCCCGCAGCGCCTGTTTCCCGTAAGCCGCAGCATAACTCAGTTTCGGAACGCGATCGAGTACATCGCCAACTAAATGGAAGCGATCGAGATCGTTAATCACCACCATATCAAACGGCGTCGTAGTCGTCCCCTCCTCCTTATAACCGCGAACATGAATATTCGAGTGATTTGTCCGGCGGTAAGTCAACCGGTGAATCAGCCAAGGATAGCCGTGAAAAGCAAACATTACAGGCTTATCTTTCGTGAAGATAGCATCAAAATCCTTGTCAGACAAACCGTGGGGATGTTCGCTAGCAGGCTGAAGCGTCATCAAATCCACCACATTCACCACCCGCACTTTTAACTCGGGATAATCTCGACGCAGAATGTCAACAGCAGCCAAAGTTTCCAGCGTCGGAACATCACCCGCGCAAGCCATCACCACATCCGGTTCGCCGCCTTTATCATTGCTAGCCCACTCCCAAATCCCGAGGCCCGCCGTACAGTGTTTGATCGCAGCATCCATATCTAAATATTGCAAAGCCGGCTGTTTACCTGCAATAATCACATTCACGTAGTGGCGGCTGCGGAGACAGTGGTCAGTTACTGATAGCAAAGTGTTCGCATCCGGCGGCAAATAAATCCGCACAACCTCCGCTTTCTTGTTAATTACGTGGTCGATAAAACCCGGATCTTGGTGCGAAAAACCGTTGTGGTCTTGCCGCCAAACGTGAGATGTTAAGAGGTAGTTGAGAGATGCGATCGGTCGGCGCCAAGGAATATCGCGAGTAGTTTTCAACCATTTAGCGTGTTGGTTGAACATAGAGTCGATGATGTGAATAAACGCCTCGTAGCAGGAGAAAAATCCGTGCCTTCCTGTTAGCAAATAGCCTTCCAGCCAACCCTGACACAGATGTTCGCTGAGGACTTCCATCACGCGCCCGTCGGGAGAAAGGTGTTCGTCATCCTCTGGCAAAATACTACCAGTCCACGCGCGGCCAGTTACATCAAACACCGGATCGAGGCGGTTTGAGGCCGTCTCGTCGGGCCCGACTATGCGGAAATTTGCGTTTTCCTGATTGAGTTTCATCACGTCTCGCAGGAAGCGGCCGGTAACGCGGGTTGCTTCACCCATTACAGTGCCTGGTTTTTGCACGTCAACGGCGTAGTCTGCAAATTCTGGCATTTTCAAGTCTCGCAGCAGCAGACCGCCGTTAGCGTGCGGATTTGCCCCCATCCGCCGAGATCCCTTTGGTGCAAGTTCCGCCAATTCTGCAATCAGTTTACCGTTGTCGTCAAACAGTTCTTCAGGCTTATAGCTTTTCATCCAATCTTCCAGGAGTTGGACGTGTCCGGGCTTAGAAGCCATTTCTGCTAGCGGGACTTGGTGCGATCGCCACGAACCCTCAGTTTGCTTACCGTCAACCTCCTTGGGCCCAGTCCAGCCTTTCGGAGTTTTCATCACAATCATCGGCCACTGCGGGCGATCGGCATAACCATCAGTCCGGGCTTTTTCCTGAATCGCCTTAATTTCGCCAATGACAGTATCGAGAGTTGCAGCCATCAACTGGTGCATCGTCTCCGGGTCCGAACCCTCCACCCAATAAGGCTTGTAGCCGTAACCCACCATCAAACTTTCCAACTCCTCGCGCGGAATGCGGGCCAACAGCGTCGGATTCGCAATTTTGTAGCCGTTGAGGTGCAAAATCGGCAACACGGCCCCATCCCGAACCGGGTTGAGAAACTTGTTAGAATGCCAGCTAGCAGCCAGCGGGCCGGTTTCCGCTTCCCCGTCGCCGACAACCGCCGCCACAATCAAATCGGGGTTATCGAAGGCCGCCCCGTAAGCGTGGACGAGGGCGTAGCCGAGTTCCCCGCCTTCGTGAATCGAACCCGGAGTTTCCGGCGCGACGTGGCTGGGGATACCGCCGGGAAACGAGAACTGTTTGAACAGCCGTTTGATCCCTTCTTCATCTTGGGAAATGTTCGAGTAATATTCGGTATAAGTTCCTTCCAAGTAAGTGTTAGCCACCAAGCCCGGCCCGCCGTGGCCTGGGCCTGCGATGTAGATAGCGTTTAAGTCTTGGGCTTTGATGACTCGGTTGAGGTGAACGTAGATGAAGTTGAGGCCTGGAGTGGTGCCCCAATGTCCGAGGAGTCTGGGTTTGACGTGTTCGAGTTTGAGGGGTTCTTTGAGTAGCGGGTTGTCGAGGAGATAGATTTGTCCGACGGAAAGGTAATTTGCCGATCGCCAGTAAGCGTTGATTTTGCCGAGTTCCGCATCGGAAAGCGGCTTTAATTGCGGGATCTCGGTGGTTCCTAGCATCATATGCGATTCAATCCTCAGTTTTCGTTACTTATTTGGTAAACTTTGTCTTGAAATTAGGAATTCTGGGAGCTCAGAAACCGGGTTTTTTGCCGAATCTGCGGGATTCAACAAAGTATTTTCGTAAAAAACCCGGTTTCTTTTTCGGAGTGCGTAATTTATGTTCGCTCCATATTTCACAAGCAAACAATTGAATTGTACCAACTTTATCTAAATCAAACTTTAAATCAACGTTAATTTTTGAGTAACAAGCGCGCTGCGATCGGGGCAGAAAAGCTGGAGGTTGTGGGGGTGAAATCCAGCAATGAAAAAGATACTTCTCTAGGTAGAGGCAAGAATAATTGATATTAGATATGCAGATTTTTAATTGTGGAGTTATAATGAAAAAGTTAAACATTAAATCTGAAGGGGGCCTTAATGCTACCTGTTAAGAAAAAACTTGTCACCGATGAAGCAATGCGTCCAGTTGCAGTGCTGATTGATTACGAGGACTGGCAGAAAATTGAACAACTGTTAGAGACTCTGATAATTCAAAAGACAGAAAAAAGTAATTTAGCAAAGCATTCCGGTGCCATCAAACTAACTGAATACCTGTTAGAATATCAGAAACAAATTAGGGAGGAGTAGGATTGAGTCAAGCTTTAATTGTGTTAAATACCATAGAAAATACATACATCATTCATAAATCCCAAAATTTCCATGACAATCAAAGAATTAGAACTACAACTCCTGGCCTTAACGCCGATCGAGAAAGCTCAAATCATCCAATTATTAACCCAAAACTTAGCTAACACCTGGCAAGGAATTAGCAAAACTCCTGGTGTCTGCGGTGGTGATGCTTGTATCAGAAATACTCGCATTCCTGTTTGGGTGCTGGAGAGCTTTCGTCGTTTGGGTATGAACGAGTCTCGACTCTTAGATAACTATCCCACACTAACGGCTACCGATCTAGCAAATGCCTGGACTTATGCGGCAGCTTTTCCAGATGAAATTGAAATAGCTATCCGCGAGAATGACGAGGATTAAGATAATGGCGCGTCTTTATGGTGACGAACAATTTCCCAGAGAGGTTGTAGAATTGCTGCGCCAGATGGGGCACAATATTCTGACAGTGCAAGAAGCCGGAAAAGATAACCAAAAAAATCCTGATGAAGAAGTGTTAGCTTTTGCAGTCAGTGAAAATCGAGCTGTTTTAACTCTCAATCGCCGTCATTTTATCAGATTGCACAGCTTACAGCCTGACCATGCTGGTATTATTGTCTGTAAGGCAGATGATGACTTAGCAAGAATGGCGGCTAACATTAATGAAGCTATTTCCTCACTTGCAACATTAACAGGTCAATTGATTCGTGTCTATCGATCGGGGCCGCCGTCTATATCTTAATGGAATTCAATAGATGATTTAGCAACCTAATAGCTCAAATGAGCGTCATCAGATAACCTCAGCAACCTTACTATTCATAAATCAAATAGATTATATGACAATCCCAGAATTAGAAGCACAACTTTTGGCCTTAACGCCAACAGAGAAAGCTGAGGCCATCAGCATTTTAACCCAGAGTCTCAAAAATAGCGGCCGCCCGATCGCAAAAACTCCCGGCGTGATGGGCGGCGACGCTTGTATTGACAAAACTCGCATTCCCGTGTGGTTGCTAGCCAGCTATCGCAATGACGGCGCTACCGATGCTTTTATCCTAGATTGCTATTCCCATCTGGGTGCTGCTGATTTAGTAAATGTTTGGGCTTATACTGAAGCTTATCCAGACGAAATTGAGTCAGCAATTCGACAGCAAGATGATGCTGACAAAATTTAGCGAGTAAGGTGAATTAGCTATTGAAGCCCTCAATAACTCGCTAAATTCTTATCTTTCCGACTGCTGCACCTCCAGCCAAGCCTGCAAATCCGCCATAGTAGCAAAATCCAACAGCGCCTCACTCAAATCTTCGAGCACTAGCAAGGGCAGATTGGCAAGGCGCGATCGCATTTCCTCAGAAAGTTCTTGCCGTAACCGACGGGTTAATTGTCGGACAATCAGGGCACAGGCTTCTGCCTGCCGTCCTTCCTGCCGTCCTTCCTGCCGGCCTTCCGCCTTAGCTTCTTGATAGAATCTCGTTTCCTGTAATGTAATTCCCAACATCGACTCCACCTCGGCTCGACTCAACGATGTAAATTTGTACGACATAATAGTTGCTAATAGATCTATTATGTCACGACCTGTTGCTGGTGGAACTTCTTGCTGCACTCTGCCCAGCAAATACCTTGCTTCTGCTGGTGCTTGAGTCTCCCCGACAGTCGTCAACACCATCAGGGCAATTCCTAAAGGCAAGGTGCGAATATCCCCCAACTCATCCAAGCACACCCGATGCACTTGATTGCTGTTGAGCAAAGCTCGATAAGGATAAACATCGCTTTGTTCGACGCTGCGAGATGGATAAAGCACTACAGCTTGCCAATCGCTGTAACGACTGCGATTGCGGTAAAAATATAAAAACGATTCGCCAAACAACCTTTCGTAAAGTTGTTCGTCTTTCTGAAACTGAACTTCACAAAAATAGACGATGCCCGGTTCCTCAGATTCTGGGGGCAAAAATACGCCGTCAATTTCAAATTTAGGTTCTTTGACTGCAACCGAGTCAAAGCGATAATTGGCAGCATTTGCTGGAGTTGTCGCTAGTAGATCGAACAGCAAAGTGGGCGCTTGTCCGAACAATTTATAGAATATGGAATCCCGCCGCATGAAAGATGTGCAAAGAAAGAGAGACAAATTAATACTACTGTATAATGGTTCGCCACAAATATGCGATCGCCCTCTATCGAAATCTCGAAATATGCGTTAGCGTTAGCGAAGCGATCCGAAGGAAAGCCCTCGAAGAGGATCGCCCTTAATTCAAATTTTATTAAAAGTTCGATCGGCAAAAACAGAAACCCTAAAATAACAAAAGCTCCTTAAGGAGCCTTCGCCAAAATATAAATTTTGGTATTCAGAACGTCTTTACCGGAATTCCTCGACCCTCGTGGGTAACGGGATGTCATGATTAGATCGTGTCTGCTGCATCCATGTCTTTAATATAGTTCATGGTTTGGATCTGTGTCAATTTTTACTCAGAAAAAGTAAAAAGTTTTCCAGTGTGGGCAATTTACGCATCATAGATGCTTGCTAAAAACTGACGCAAAAAATTAGCACTGACAATAGCAAGAGCAAGCGTCTTCAGATGACATAATATAAATATTAGTTTCATAGCCTTCCACCTATGACCGCCCAAATCACCCTGAATTTGCCAGATGAAGTATATCACCAAGCAGAATTACTAGCACAGCAACGCCAGCGCAGCGTAAGTGAGATTCTAGTAGAAACTCTGGAAATCTTCCTATTACCGAGCACTAAACCAGTGTCAGCATTGTCTGATTCAGAAGTAATCGCTCTAACTCAACTCCGGCTGCAACCATTCCAAGAACAACGATTGAATGAATTGCTAGACCGCCAACAGTCCGGTACAATTACCTCTGTAGAACACGAAGAATTGCAAGCATTAATCCACATCTATGAAGCTAGACTATTACGACAAGCTCAATCCTTAAATGAAGCTGTGCGGCGCGGCTTGCTCGAACCATTAAAAGGATAATTAAAATGGCAATTTCTGAGCAAGTTAGAACCAGAGTTCGCGCACAAGCTCAAAATCGGTGCGGTTATTGTCGCAGTTTACAAATGTATGTCCTGGGAATATTGGAAATTGACCATATTATTCCTAAAGCGATGGGCGGTACTGACGAGGAAGAAAATCTCTGGCTGGCTTGTAGTCTGTGCAATAATTACAAAGGAACCCAAACTGACGCATTAGATCCGATCGCGCAAAAGCACGTTAAGCTGTTTAATCCGCGCACTCAACAATGGTCACAAAATTTTGCTTGGAGTGAAGATGCTACAGAAATTATTGGACTTACAGACTGCGGTCGCGCAACAGTAACAGCACTACAACTAAACAATCCTATTGCTGTTACTGTCAGGCGTCAGTGGGTTAGTGCTGGATGGCATCCGCCAACAGAATCAAGTATTTCATAATTTCTAGTAGCGCGGTTTACGAACATGAGGCTGCTATAACTTTAGCGTTAATTAAGGTGAAAATCCGATCTAGTTCTAGCAAGCTTGCTAATTCTACAACCCCTTCTGATGTTAAAAGATTAGCCTTTTTGATCTCGGCTAGTTCTTCTAATCTGGCTTGCAGGTTTTCCGTAAATTTGAATAAGTAAATATCTCTGACTTTCTGAATCGAAATCTCCCGATCGATCAAGTAGGAAGGTTGTACCATAAGTTCAGCTATCATGGTGATTCAATTGATCCAATTACTACATGGATAGTATCGATTATATCATAAAAACGAAAGGATTACTTTAGCAAAAAATACAAGGAAACCCGCATCGATCATTTGTCAGCATTATTCAGTCGGTTTCAACCGACTTTCGCTATGAGACAGGGAATTTATTCCCTGGCGGACTCGCAGACAAACGAAAGAACCCCATACCCAATAAAAAACCCGGTTTTTCCACAAAACCGGGTTTCCAATCTGACAGAAAACCAAACTAATTTTACTTAGTTTCTTTCTTAGTCTTTGTCGCAGTCGCCGTCTTCTTAGCAGTAGTGGTTTTCTTAGCCGCAGTTTCCGACTTCGCCGCAGTCGTCTTCTTAGCAGTGGTTTTCTTCGCCGCAGTCTTCTCAGTTGCAGTCTCAGACTTCGCCGCAGTTGTCTTAGTTGACTTCTTCGACTTGCTAGACTTTCCGCCGCCCGAAGCTTCCTTCGCTGCTAACAAATCCAGGGCTTTTTGTAAGGTGAAATTCTCCAGAGATTCATCCTTAGCCAAAGAAGCATTGAGATCCCCGTGTTTCACGTAGGGCCCGTAGCGGCCGTCGTAAACATTGATGAGCTCTCCCGATTCTGGATGCGCGCCCAATTCCTTCAATGGTGTCGTTGATTTGCTGCCGCGCACGGCTTTCGGTTGCGATAATAACTCTAAAGCCCGATCGAGCGTTATAGTCAAAACATCATCAGGCGGCTTGATCGATCGATAATCCTTACCAACCTTACCTTGGTCGTGCACCACATAAGGCCCGTACATCCCCAAATTAGCCTGCACCTTCGCCCCCGTTTCCGGGTGAGTGCCCAACAGGCGAGGTAGAGTCAACAAACTCACCGCCATATCAACCGTCACGCTATCCTTATCCGTCCCCTTCGGTAAAGAAGAACGCTTCGGTTTCTTATTCGTTTCCGAAACATCCCCCAACTGAACATAGGGGCCGTAATTCCCAATCAGTACATAAATCGGTTCCCCTGTGTCCGGGTGCAGACCTAATTTTTCCGGGCCTTCAGTTTTTTGCTTTAACAGAAACTCCACTTTTTCCGGGTCTAAATCTGCCGGAGTCAAATCCTGGGGAATCGATGCTTTCACCTGGCCTTCTTCGTTTTCAGATTCGAGGTAAGCGCCGTATTTACCGATGCAAACTTTTGCCGTGATATTCTCCAATATCACAGTTCGGGCAACTTTCGCGTCAATCTGACTTTCCTGTTCTTTAACTTGCGTCGCAAGTCCCATTTCCCCTGTATAAAACTTTTGCAAATACGGCAGCCATTTCGCCTCGCCGGTGGCAATTTCATCCAGGGTTTGTTCCATGCGGGAAGTAAAACCCGTGTCTACTAAGTCGGGGAAATGTGTTTCTAATAAAGTCGTGACAGCAAAAGCGGTGAAGGTCGGAATTAACGCGTTAGCTATTAATTTCGCATATCCTCGATCGACAATTGTACCGATAATACTCGCATAGGTACTCGGACGGCCCACACCCTCACTTTCCAGCATCTTCACCAGAGAAGCTTCCGTGTAGCGGGCGGGAGGTTGAGTTTCGTGCCCAACAGCCTCTACATCCTTGCAATTAGGCTTATCCCCCACCTTCAGCGCCGGCAAAATCACCTCCTGGTCTTCCAGCGCCGCATTCGGGTCGTCGGAACCTTCCACATAAGCGCGCAAAAAGCCCGGAAAATCAATGCGTTTCCCGCTGGAACGGAAACCGGCATCTTCCACCTGAGTTAATACCGTGACGTGAGTTTGGCGCGAATCCGCCATCTGAGAAGCGACAGTCCGCTTCCAAATCAAATCGTAGAGGCGGAAATCAATCCCATCCAATCCCGTTTGCTGCGGCGTCCGAAAAGTGCTGCCGGCCGGACGGATAGCTTCGTGGGCTTCCTGGGCGCCCTTGCTTTTGGTTGTATATTTGCGCGGTTGGGGGCTGAGGTATTCGCTACCGTACAGTTCTTGCACGCAACTGCGCGCGGCCGTAATCGCCTGTTCGGACAAATGTACCGAATCCGTCCGCATATAGGTGATAAAACCGCGTTCGTACAAACTTTGGGCAATTCGCATGGTTTCTCGCGCACCCAGCCTCAGCTTGCGGTTAGCCTCCTGCTGTAAAGTCGAGGTCGTAAACGGTGGCGACGGTTTGCGGGTGACAGGCCGTTCTTCGAGATTGGTGACAGTCCAAGGCTTGTTTTGAATGCGCGAGAGTAAAGCCCGCGCCTGTTCTTCGTTCAGCAAAAGTACGCGGCGGCCAGCGGTAATTTGTCCGGTATTTTCATCGAAATCGCTACCGTTGGCAACTTTTACATTCCCGACTGTCACGAGTTTGGCATCAAAGGAACCCCCCTGTCCCCCCTTACCAAGGGGGGTAGGGGGGGTCAAAGTCGCTTTCAAATCCCAGTAGCTACCTTGGCGGAAAGCGCGGCGTTCCCGTTCCCGGCGTACCAACAGCCTTACTGCGACTGACTGGACTCGCCCTGCGGACAAACCCCAGGCGATTTTCTTCCACAGTAGCGGAGAGAGGGTGTATCCGACGAGTCGATCGAGAATTCGGCGAGTTTCCTGGGCCTGTACCACTCGATTGTCGATATCGCGACAGTGAGTTAGGGCGTCGCGGATAGCTTCGCGGGTGATTTCGTGAAACACCATCCGCTTGATGGGAACTTTCGGTTTGAGGATTTGCAGCAAATGCCAGGAAATGCTTTCGCCTTCCCGGTCTTCGTCAGTGGCTAAAATCAGTTCTGTGGCGTCTTTGAGGGCATCTTTGAGTTCTTTTACAATTTTCTTTTTATCTTTGGGGATGACGTAAAGCGGTTCAAAGTCTGCCTCCACGTTGACGCCGAGTTGCGCCCATTTTTCTCCTTTAACCGCTTCTGGTATTTCTTCGGCGGAGGATGGGAGGTCGCGCACGTGGCCCATAGATGCCTCTACCCGGTACGTAGAGGGCAGGAAGTTACGAATGGTACGGGCTTTGGTGGGAGATTCGACGATGACTAAAGTTGACATGGCATCTTTTTATATATGGATGGCGGCGCAGTTAGAGTGTCTAATTTACAGAGTGTAGGTCGGATGTCAAGGCTTAGGGGAACTTTAGGGGATTATTTCAAATTACCTTAATGTTTAAGTTACTGCCGATCGGGTTGCAGGTCACAAGCTGATGGGATTTTACTGCTGTCGGCGCAGAGGCTGGGAACCCTTGTCTCTGCAAGATGCACGGAATGTCTCTCATCTGACTCTAGCAGAATTGGCGGTAACTGGATGCTGAGACTGTTGGATGCGGGTGGGTGGTTCCTCTGTTGTAGATTTGAGATTTCAGATTTGAGGTTGGGCAAGATTTGATGGTTTCCCCACGACAAAGACTTGAAATGCGATCGAGAATTTGTCAAATAGTCGATCGCACTCACCAGCTAACATCAGATATTGTGGACTAATTCTTGATACCATTTTGGGAGCGCGTTATTATAAACACTAGCCAAGATTACGTAAATCTTTGATTGATAGAACAACCGCAGATGTCAGGCAGATAAACACAGATTAACGCAGATGTATTTAAAGATGGGAAAGCTTGGGAATGCCAGAACTCTAAAATAATAGATGCGGCAACTATCTAAACAGAGGTTGATGTATGGAATTACACCCAATTAAAACAGAAACAGATTATCGGGAAGCCCTGCGAGCAATTGAATCACTGTTTGATGCAGCGCCCAATACCCAGGAATGCGATCGATTAGATATCCTCAGTACCTTAGTGGAAGCCTATGAGAAGGCAAACTTCCCCATTGAAATACCCGATCCAATCGCAGCAATTCAATATTATATGGATACCCGTGGATGGTCTCGGATCGATTTAGAGGTATGTCTTGGCAGTCAAGCTACAGTCTCTGAAGTGCTATCTCGCAAACGTTCTCTAACCTTGGAGATGATTCGCAAGTTGCATCAAGAACTCGGGGTGCCGGCTGAAATTTTGATCCAGCCATATCAATCGGTACAAACCTCTGCTCGATAGTGCCCCTGCACGCCGGCCAAGAGTTGAATTCATCTGAGATATTGCAGCATTTTCAACAAGCATCTAGAAACCGGGGTTCTGGACGAAAAATATACGCTTTGTTGCAGAGTTTTTGCCCCTATTCCCGGTTTCTGACTATTAGAACTCTTGCAAAAATCGGAAAACACCCTGAAATTATCTGCGTTTATCTGCGTTTATCTGTCTGACATCTGCGGTTTCTGTATCAATCAAAGACTTATGCAATTCAAGTCTATTGTGCAAGATATCAGATTCATTAAACTTAATAAGCTGAGTAAGCTTATTCTCAAATAGCTTTAAAAATATGACATTTGAATTCGACCATATCTTTATCTTGACTGATATTGGTGCCCCGGAAGCCGATCGCCTATCATCATTCGGTTTAGTCGAGGGTTCGTCTCGCATTCACGTTGGACAAGGTACCACCAATCGCTGTTTCTTTTTCCACAACGCCATGTTGGAACTGTTGTGGGTGCGCGATCCAGAAGAGGCGCAATCTGAGCCAATTTATCGGACTCGTCTGTGGGAGCGATCGACAAATCGGAACAATGGCGCCTGTCCCTTTGGCATCTGTTTGCGTTGGGCCACAGGTTCTGAGGACACAGTAGCATTTTCTAGTTGGGCATATCATCCGCCCTATTTACCTGAAACAATCAGCATCGCAGTAGCCACAAACAGCGATAATTTAACTGAGCCGATGCTGTTCCAAATTCCCTGGGGAAAACGTCCAGATTCATCCTCTGCTGAGAAATTACAACCCCTGAATCACGGTGTTGGTTTCCGCGAAATTACTCGTGTAGAATTAGTCAGTCCTGCTGCGAATAATCCGTCACCAGAACTGCAAGCAGTAATTGATACAAATCAGGTTAAGTTAAGGATGGGAACCGAGTATTTTGTGGAACTTGGTTTTGATGGAGAAGTGCAGGGAAAACAGGTAGATTTCCGACCTGGATTGCCGCTGATTATTAGTTGGTAGCGCGAACAGGCAACCTATTAATAAGTTCTATAAGCTGTAGGAGTCATGCCCGTCAACTGCCGAAACTGTGTGCTGCGAATGGCTGTGGCTGTTGAACCCACATTCTAAGGCAATTTCCGCGATCGATCGCTCTTTTTGCTTTAACAACTCCTTCGCCAATTCGATCCGCTGTTGCAGCAGATACTGATAGGGAGCTATTCCCATCGCCACTTTAAACATATGGCTAAAATGAAACTGACTCATCCCCAGCAACACAGCCAAATCTGCAAGTTTAATGTCTTGACTGAGATGTTCATTTATGTATTCCAAGACTTGCAACAATTGGCGCTGAGGTAAACCACCCTCGTAAATTGTCAAGCGAGGTTTGGTAGTAAAGTATTGTCTGAGCAAATGCACTGCTAGAATATTTGACACTGACTCGATATAGAGATTTGGGCCTAAATTTTGCTGTTGCAGTTCCGAAATTAGCATAATGCCGATCGACTCAATTTGTCGATCGCGCATCCGAAATTCCGGCAGCAATTCCAGGCGTTCGGGATTCATGTCAAAAGCTTCTCTGGCCACACTTTCAATGAAACCAGACGCAATTTTAATCTGCAAATAGCGATCGTCACTATCCCAACGCACAAACAACGGCATCCTTGCAGGCGTGATGGAAATATCACCTTTCCTGCAAAGCCCTGCATAGGTTTTTTATCCCTGGATTTGCAGCAAACAAACTGGACGAGGTGCCAGAGACAAATTAATTGTATGTCGATCGCCGCCATCATAGTTGCACTCACCCGGAGGTTCATAGAATTGCTCGACCAAAATATGCTTCCAGCCCAGGCTTTGGCTAGATAAATTTTGCAAGCTGGTTGCTTCAGGTTGATGAGTCGCTGGTGGTTGCATGATATAAATCCCACTCGTCGAGTTTCTATTGTACGGGTGCATCTGGCGCAAGGCAAATATGTTTGTAGGGGCGAAGCATGACCGCATTCAATATGGGATGATAACTAATAACTTATATGCGGTCATGCTTCGCCCTCTTCGCCCTCCTCAAAAACCAGATGTACTCTATTGTACTCACTGTTCGATAATGCTCTTAAGTCGGACTACAAAAAAATGTTTTTTGCCAACCCGATATGCGAGGTTCGTCGCTATAAAATTTTCCATCTTACCAGAAATAATTGGTTGAAAGCCTCTCACGAGTGAGGGAGAAATTAAAATCAGACTATTCATT
>NZ_JAUBOJ010000203.1:0-13251 GCF_036700185.1 Microcoleus sp. BM001215392
CTCCGTAAATAGGAGATGATAACTAATAACTTATATGCGGTCATGCTTCTTCAGGATTCAAAAATGAGATGCACCCCGCGATCGCAACTGATTGCACGTTACACTAATCATAGTTGAAACGCTACTGCTTCCCGGTTAATCTTAGTTTTTGATGCACTGCTGGCCGTGACCTTGCTGTCAGTGCATCCAGGACTAAAATTTTGATAAATCTGACTGGTAATTGACTAATCTCCCAGACAAATTCCCAAACCGCGGGCCGTTTTCACCAGAGTACCATCGAAGTCTACAGGTCTGTATTTGGCGATCGCATCTTCCAGCGGCACACTCACAACTTCTCGTTGTTGCCAAGATACCATGCGGTCAAATTTTTGTTCGGCAACTAAATCAACTGCTGCGACACCAAAAGCCGAAGCAATTAATCTTTCTAGCGGAGAAGGCGTTCCTCCGCGTTGAATGTGTCCCAAAACTGTGACGCGAGTTTCTGCGCCGCTACAATCAGAAATTGTATCAGCTAAATACTGACCTATGCCGCCTAATCGACTTTGACCTAAGCGATTTGTGTGCATTACTAACTCGCCTGCTTCTGTCCGCACAGCCTCCGCTACTATAATTAAACAGTAGTTTTTTCCGCGTTGTTGGCGTTCTTGAATTTTGGCGCAGATTTCGGAAATTTTGTAAGGAATTTCTGGAATCAGAATTATATCAGCACCGCCAGCAATTCCGGCACTGATCGCAATATGTCCGGCGTCGCGTCCCATGACTTCAACAATCATGACGCGGCTGTGACTTGCCGCTGTAAAATGCAAGCGATCGAGTGCTTCTGTGGCAATATTGACAGCAGTATCAAAACCGATCGAACGCTCGGTAATTCCGACATCATTATCAATAGTTTTAGGAATAGCAACTAAATTCAAATTGCCTTCGTTGGCAATTTTTCTGAGAATGGCGAGACTACCATCGCCACCTATGCCAATTAAGGCATCCAAACCGAGTTTGTGATAGCCTTCAATAATATCATCAGAGCGATCGCGCAAACTGCCATCGGGCATTGGGAAAGCAAAAGGATTGCCCTCATTGGTAGTGCCTAGCATCGTACCGCCAATCGTGAGCCAGGAATCTACTTTCTCAATATTCAAGGGTGTTGCTTCAGGAGGGCGACTCATCAATCCTTTGGTGGCTTGACGAATGCCCATCACTTGCCAATTGTACGTTCCCGTCGCGCGGTAAACAACGGCTCTAATCACGGCGTTTAAGCCTGCACAGTCACCCCCGCTGGTGAGAATGCCGATACGTTTTTGTTCTCCCATAATTAAGCCAGACTTTTGTTCCTCAGAACATGGTTGATATTTTTCGCTCCGATTCGTCCAATCCTGATTTTCGACGTAAGTAGTTACAAATAAACTTTACACTGTAACAGAATGTAAAGCTATAATAACCTTTGTGATTCCTTTCCTTCGGATCGCTCCGCTAACGTTCCACTTTGTTTCACTTGGTTTCACTGGCAATGACATACTTATGTATTTTCAAGCTTCAGCGACCTAATTGAGCAGCCGACGATCTCTGATGCAGCCTACAAGTTCGATCGGCTAACTTTCATAGCGTCCCAAATCACCGTCTCAAATACAACATAAATTTTACTTGGGATTGAGGCGTTTAGAAACTTGGTTAACGATACCGCTGAGAATTGCACCGCCCATCAAAATACCGAGGGCAGGATTAAATACGGGCTGCCAAAGACTGTACCATAAATCGAAACCGAGATTAACCCCGGTCGATCGCCCTGCAACGGCGATCGCAAACCACCCAAAAATAGCCAAGACGAAAAACACATCAGCGACTAAAATCAAGTTGAGGAAGTTAAGAATTTTATCTTTCATGGTCGAGGGTTCCTTTTGAGTGTATATGTGTCAATTTTGGGCAAGCGGTTGGTAAGGGAGCCGATGGATAGCTGCAACAGGCGATCGAATCAAGATAAAATATCATTCAATTGTTTTCGCATACTTGTGGTCAAAAGATGGTTCGTTATACACTTCCTCAAAGCCCCGAAATTATTTTAACCGTCAAAGGGAAAGATTCAGCGAAAGCCCGCGAAGAAGCAATGGATAAGCTGATGCTGCTGATGGATGAAGGTAAGCTACCTACAGAGCTCGCAGAAGGATTTGGGCCCAAGCAGTTTGTTGAAGTTATCGAAGATGCTGCTGTGTCTGACGGCGAGGACGCAATTACTGAAGCAGTGCAGATTTTGAGCAATTTGGCAAGTCTCAAATTGAAGGTGATGGAATCCCGGGAAGAAGCCCTAAAAATCCGAGAGGCGATCGATATTTTGTTTACAGATGAGCCTGTGAGTGCGGAGGAAATTGGTCGTCTGAAAGACGGTTTTAAGGTTCTCAAAAACTTCGCTCAAGCTAACGTCCGCTATCGAGAAGCTAGAGGTAAAGCTGAGGAAGCGCGGGCAATTCTCGACGAAGCTTTGCAATCGGTGGAAGCGGAAAAAAAGGCACAGAAATCAGCGAAATAACAGTACAGAGACACCAGTTTTTATGTAACAAAGAGTGTCCGTTCTCTAGCCATATGCAATGTCCAGTTAATTGCCCGTAATAAAAACGGTTTGATCGTTCGGACTTTAGTTTTTCGTCATCAAAAGTATGAGGAAGGACTAAAGTCCGAACGATCAAACCCGATCGCGGTTATTTTACCGGATATAAGATAAGTCCTATCGACTTTATTAAAATCAGGAAATACTTATGAGCGAACAACAAACAGGAATTCTCAGAAACTCAATGACAGGCAGTTTGGTGCTGGCTAAAAAGTTAGGTTTTGAACCGAAAACTGTGATAGATGTCGGTGCGGCCTTGGGAACTTTTAACCTTTACGAAACTTTCCCCAATGCGCGACATTTGCTAATTGAACCAATTGCCGAAAATGAACCTTATCTCGCCAAAATTTGCCGCAAGCTCAAAAATGCAGAATACATCATGGCGGCCGCGGCCAAAGAATCTGGAGTGTTAACTCTCAGCGTCAATCCTGGTATGGTGCACTCTTCGATTTCTGAAAATCCGATTACTGATAGCAGCAATCCTTATTTGAGAAACATTCCAGCAATTACGCTGGATGGCATATGCAGGGAAAGAAATTTGCCCGGGCCGTATTTAATTAAAGTTGATGTAGATGGTAAGGAATTAGATGTTTTAGAGGGAGCAACTGAGATTTTGCAGCAGACTGAATATGTAATTGTAGAAGTTACTTTATTCGGTCAGATGTATGAGATAATCAATTTTATGAAGTCTCAAGGATTCGTGGCTTACGATATTGTTGATTTAGCCTATCGCCCGATTGATGCAGCTTTGTGGCAAATTGATATGGCTTTTGTTAAGGAATCTGGTCTATTTAGAAGAGATAGCAGTTACGCGACAAAAGAGCAGGATATCGAAGCACTTGAATCGCATCTGAAAGCTTATCGGGAAGGTTTTATTAAACATATTGATGCTTATTACAGCGACTCTGTAGAGCCGGAACCGCAGGTGAGTGAAGCTGTTTTAAGGGAGGGATATGTCATTATTTGATATTTTTGGTAAAACACTGTATGTTCGATCGTTCGGGTGCATCTCATTTTGCCAAGGGCGAAGCATTTCGGCACATAACTTATGAGTTAGAATCAGAGATTTACTGCCGAAATGCTTCGCCCCTACAAGTATATTTTCAAAAATGAGATGCACCCGATCGGACTTTAGTCATCTGATTGATGCACGTTGAAATGCCAAGGATCGAACCTATAATATCTCTTATATGAAATCTGGTAGCATCGTCCTGTATTCATCTCTCTCTTCTCTCTCTGCGCCCTCTGTGTTCTCTGTGGTTAAATAATTCCGATAAAATCGGAAACGATATGACACAAGTTCTTTCAATTGAATTTTGGAACGGGATATTCTGCCCGTTCCATGCCAATAATTACAAACTTAAATAAGGTAGGTTTACTACTTCTCCGGCAATTTCTCCTAACTGCACTTTCAGTCCTTCGCCTCCGGCTTTGGTGCGGATGTAAGCAAGTCCAAAATAGCCGGATTCGGTTTTTACAAAACTGGTGAGTTTGCCGACTTTTTCCTCTCCGATTGTGATGACTGTTCCGGGTTCAACGGGGCCGCTCAAATGCACTCCCCAAAGTTGCTGTTTGACTCCTTGATATGTGTTCAATCGGGCAATTGTTTCTTGGCCGATGTAGCAGCCTTTGTCATAAGTAATTGTGTGTAAAAGGCGCGCTTCTAGGGGGTTGTAATCGTCTGTGAGTTCAAAATCGGGTGCGGGGCGGCCTTGTTCGATGCGCAGTTGTTCCCAAATTCGATCGCCCATTGGTACGGCCCCAGCTTTAACTAACTCAGTCCACAAGCGGGCTGCATCGCTGGCTGCTGCAATTAACGTGTATCCAGGAGTTGCTAAACCGCTACCAACAGCAACTAGAACCCCCCCTTCATCCCCCGAAAGAGGGGGGTTTTTTATCGATTTGTGAGTAGCGTAGGATTGATTGTCTAGTTCGGTAACTCCGAGTTTTTCTAGTAGTTGAGTGCTTTCGGGGCCGAGGAGACTGAAAGCAACGGTTGTATCGGTTATATCTGTTAATTCTACGCGATCCATTGGGAAAATATAGCGATCGAGCAATTCGAGCAATTGGCGGCGGCGGTTGGCTGAAACTAGCAATATTACAGCATCTTCTGTAGCATAGGCTGTCGCGAGGTCGATCGTCCTAGCTGTCGATGTGACGAACACGGTGTCGCAACCTTGACCGGGTTTGAGTATGTTAAAGTTATTGGTACTTTGATTGTGCAAGAACCGCAGGCGATCGCTATCGGAGATTTGAATGCGTCCCCAGTGAGTGCGATCGCACAAAGCCACACCTTGTTTAGTTGCTGCGATGGCGGCAGCGTCGTTACCAAAACTGATAGGGACTGTTTCTGTGGTTGCTAACTCTGCAAAAGTAGCGCCTGCTGCGGCTTGAATGTCGTGCAATTCTTGAATTAGCATAGGATTTGAGATTTAAGCTTTCACCGTGTATTGAATTATTAATGCTTGGTTTCAGTGGGCGATTTTATTTGCCTGGCCGAGAAACCGGGTTTTTTACAGAATCTCCGGTGTGTAACCAAGTCTTGTTCAGAAAAAAAAACCAGTTTCCAACTAGCCATGACTAATAACTATCGATAGACAACTATAAGATTGGTTCGTAGTGTGGACTCCCTTCCGCTCTTAGACTGCGGAAGGGAGTCCACACTACGAACCGTTGTTGTTACTATCGTAGGGTGCATCTGGTTTTTGAAGCCGGAAGAAGCATGACCGCAGATAAGTTATTAGTTATCATCTTATATTCACTGCGGTCATGCTATAGCCCATACAAACATATTTGCACTCGTTGAGATGCACCCCTATCGTATACCGGACATGATATGACTAATGACTACTGACCAATGACTAATTGCCCAAATTAGCAAAAACTTCTTTTATTAATTCATTGGCTTTGGCATCAAGACGATTCCAGTCTACATCGCCAGTGTCCTCGTCAATTAAAAAAGTGTCAATTATGACTTCCTGGCTTTGCATTGGAGTGTGGGCTGACTGGTAGTTGACAAAGCAGACTCGATAGCAAAGTTCCCAAATATCGACGGATCTGCGATCGCCTTGATGCTCTAAAATTAGTTGATAGCCGGGAATCGGAACCTGTACTTCTTGGTAAGTTCCTGTCCAGACTGACTCCTCTAGTTGTTTGCGGATGTTGTCGAGCACTCGGATCATCGCCGGCTGCATGAGAAGTTCAGCTTGCTTCCAGGCGATCGGGCTAGTTATTTTAGGCTTCATATAGTAGGCGATGTTAAAAAGGAAAATCAATCAATGAATTAATTTTCCAGCATTGAGTGCCTACTTGTGGGACATCCGCCACAAAATGTTAAATTTCAGGGCTGTTTCATTCTCAGAAAAACGAGGGTTTTGTAGGGGCTAGTACCCCGTACCTACCCACACCGTCAAAGAAACCCGGTTTCTCTCGATAAATCTTGGCTTAGCAAAGATAATCTACGCAGAAACCGGGTTTCTGGCCTGATGGGTGTGACTTGGACAAAGAAACCCGGTTTCTAGGATATATCTTGGCTTTAGCCAAGATAGTCTATAAAGAAACCGGATTTCTAGTTCCGCTCGTAAGTCGGAAATTGACTTTTGTATGGGCGATGTAGGATTTGAACCTACGGCATCCTGCGTGTAAAGCAGGCGCTCTACCACTGAGCTAATCGCCCAATTGCGCTTACAGGGACTTATCATATCACAGTATCCCAGAAAGATCAACTAAAAAAATCATAAACTTTTAATGCCCTCTGGCCGCACGCACGATCGAATCACCCTATGGTGTTTGCCCCTGGTGGCAGGCGTCACCTTTGGCCATACTCAAAACAGCAATCTGACTTTGCTCGTTTCCGGCAGCTTCCTAGTCGGCGGATTGATGTTTGGCCCGGATTTAGATATCTACTCCTGTCAGTATCAGCGCTGGGGATGGTTCAAATTTATTTGGCTTCCCTACCAAAAAAGCCTGCGCCACCGCTCTTTTTTGTCCCACGGGCCTCTGATCGGCACGGCTTTGCGAATCTTGTACCTCGCTACCTGGATCGCCGTTATAGGAGCCTTGGGATTGACAATCGCCGAAACAATTGGCAACTTAGCCGGAAATTGGCAGGAAGCGGTTTTGGGTTTCGGTCGATCGCTCCTGGAACACCCGAGCGAATTTATAGCCACCTACATCGGCCTGGAATTGGGCGCGATGAGCCACTATCTCAGCGATTGGGGCGGTTCGGCTTACAAACAGTTCAAAAAGAAAGGATTGAGCGGGTTGCACCCTCCTAAGACTATTAAGAGGCGCAAAAGCAAAGCTCCCCGCCGCACGTCTAGCAAATCTAACAGGTAAACAAGTAAATCCACCTAATAAAATGTAAAATATCGCTCGCGATCGAGCTGGCTGTCTATGTATTCCTTCTTCCTTCTTCCTTGTTCCTTCTTCCTTCTACTTAAGGTAAATTCTCATGTCTAATTCCCACAGTCGATCGCTCGCAGCACTGGAAAACCTGATGGAAGTTGTGGCCTCATTGCGATCGCCCGACGGCGGATGTCCTTGGGATTTAGCCCAAACTCCCGAAACTCTGATTCCGCACATCATCGAAGAAGCCTATGAAACCGCCGACGCGATTCGTAAAGGAGACAAAAGTGCGATCGTTGAAGAATTGGGCGACTTATTATTACAGGTAATTTTGCAAGCACAAATTGCCAGCGAATCCGAACAATTTACCTTCGCCGAAATCGCTGCGGGAATCACTGAAAAACTGATTCGGCGCCATCCCCACGTGTTCGGGGATGTAGAAATTAACAGTGTGGATGAAGTTAACGAAAACTGGGAAAAAATCAAAGCAGCAGAAAAAGGCATAACTGCGGAAAAGCCACCAACTTTAGCCTCAAAAATGAGCCGTTATGCTAGCACTTTGCCGCCCATCGCCGCCGCCGCAAAAATCTCTCTAAAAGCTGCGGAGGTGAGTTTTGATTGGGACAGTGTAGACGGCGTTTGGGATAAGTTTCACGAGGAAATGGCGGAATTTGAACACGCTCTCAAACACGAGGATAAAGCTGCGCAACAGTCGGAGTTGGGAGATATTATGTTTGTGTTGGTGCAATTGGCTCGCTGGTACGATTTAGATGCGTCGGCTGCTTTGCAGGGAACGAGCGATCGCTTTGTACAGCGGTTTGCTAAAGTTGAGGCTGCGTGCGATCGACCTTTGTCGGATTATCCGCCCGAAGAGTTAGAGGCTTTGTGGCAGCAAGCTAAGGCTTTACTGGCGAAGCAAAAGGGCCCGCAGTAAGCTAGTCATAGAACTTGGCAGGTTATAGACTTCTTGGATAAATTATTCATTGATGCAGGAACCGCAGATTTAAGGCAGATTAACACGGATAAACGCAGATAATTTGCAGATAATTTGAGCCTTTTGCAAGAAATCTTTTGTAAAAGGCGTTTGTCGGTTCGAGGGGTTGATTTGTTACAGGATCGATCGGCTTTAGGACAAAGCATAACAGGGAGAGCGATCGCCCTGCTCCAAGCTTTCTAACTTCCCCGGTTCGCAGCCACTAAGAGTCGGTAATCTGCTCGTAAAGCTTCGCGTCGTTGTACGGCGGATGTTCGCAAGCGATATAGAGAGCGTTTGTCGGTTCGAGGGGTTGATTTGTCACAGGATCGATCGGCTTTAGGACAAAGCATAACAGAGAGAGCGATCGCCAATCCAAGCTTTCTAACTTCCCCCTTTCGTAGCGGCTAACAGTCGCATTACTTATACCAACATCTTTTGGTACAGGTTCTCCGGCTGTCCGAAACAAAGCCGCCTCATATTCTTTTGTTACCATTTCTGTTTCAATAATCGACCAACCTCGAAGCTCTCTACCTGCTTTCAGAAGCTTTCCCAGTCTACCGCGTCCCGTATCGGTAAATCGCACAGGACGCAGCTTTTCCTGCTCGACTACAGCCTTAAAGTCTAGAAATCCCGGCATTTTACAGTCCTATAGAATGTCATAAACTAAAAATCACATAAGAACTAACCCAAGCCCCAATTTGAGGAGTTAGGCGCTCTGTAGCAACAAGCTAAAGCTTTAATTGCTAAGCAAAAGGGCGGGAAAAAGCAAGTTAACAGTCGGTAATCTCCTCGTAAAGCTTCGCGTCATTGTACGGCGGATGTTCGCAGGCGATATAGAGAGCGTTTGTCGGTTCCAGGGGTTGATTTGTCACAGGATCGATCGGCTTGAGGACAAAACACAACAAAGATAACGATCGCCAGTCTAGATTATCCAACTTCCCGCGTTCATAACGGTTGACTGTGGCTGCACTAATACCGACATCTTTGGGTACGGGTTGATTTGTCGCGATGAACAGCGCCTCTTCGTACCCCCTGGTTTTGAACTGTGTTTCGCTAACAGACCAACCTTTTGTCTGTCTTGCAGCCTTTAACATCTTACCCAAACGCATCCGCCCCGTCTCCGTGAAGCGAACGGGACGCAATTCTTGCCGGTTATCTACCACAGCGTTGTTAGAGAGTGCTGACATTTTTTCCACCTAGATTAACTCTCAAACTAGCACAGCATCAATGATTGAGGGTTGTACGAGCAACATCTGAGTTTAAATTAAATTTTGTTGCACAAGTGAGATAAGAGTCTGATATAGAGTAATATGTAATTTAAGTCTAAACAGAACTTGCCTCTCAAGCCCTGAGTATACAGCCATGACACCACTGTTTCGCCGCATCCAGCCCTCGAAAAAGCTCCGCATCAACGTGAGGTCGATCGCCAAATTCCTGAAAATAAGTCAAAATCTGATTAAGCGAGTCGAATCCTGGGCTTACGTGGTGTTTGTTCACCATCAAGGCGGCGGACAATTTATCTCGTACCGCAGACTGGAAGAGTGGCAAAATGCGATCGCCCATCACATCCAAACCTGCCCTACCATTAGAGAACTCTCGCAACTCAAAACATCTATTCAGTACGACAGCCGGAAATTCAAAAAACAATATCTCCCAAAAACTCTTGACTTTTTAATTGAAATGTGCATAGAAAGACAAGATTTTTTAGAAATCTGGGAAAGTTCAAACTGCATTGCTTCCTAGCAGAAACTCAGCAGATTTCCTAACTATCGAAACCGCGTCCAACAGTGAGGAAGCTGTTAATGACCGAAACCATTGCCTTCGATTCTGTCAACTGTCAACTGTCAACTGTCAACTGTCAACTGTTAACTGTTAACTGTCAACAGAAGCGAAACATTTGCGAGCAATTGCGAGATAAAATTACCCCAAAATCACCCGCGAATGTTCCGCCACATCCACAAAAGCGATCGCCTCTTCAATTAAGACATTGCTTGAGCGATATAATCAAAATAAGGAGCAGCTTCCTTAGCATCATCCTGATTGAGCAAAGCCAAAGAAGCTTCCTTCAAACAGCGAATAGCTTCAACCATGCCAGGAACAGGAACGCCCAGAGAATTGTACATTTCCCGAACGCCAATCAAACCGATGCTTTCGATCGGTTCCTTGTCACCGGCCAAGATACCGTAGGTAATCAGGCGCAAATACCAGCCGTAATCGCGCAGACACAAAGCCCGTTCGCGCTGGCCGTAAGCATTGCCTCCTGGGGAGATAAAATCAGGGCGTTTTTTCCAAAGTTTTTTGCTAGCTTCTTCAACAATTTTTTTCTCACTGTCAGACAGCGCAGTAGCAATACGCACCCGCTGTTCTCCCGTCTTAAAAAAATCATTGATGCTTTGGAGTTCGCCGGTACTGGGATAACGAAGTTCGTCATCGGCTTGGAGAATAAATTGGCTAACTACGCTCATAAAAAAACTCGGTAAGTGGGAAACTCAAAGTCTTTAGACCTGAGAGGAAAACGACACGGCGGTTTCAACCGCCTCGAATCTTTCCATTACCGCCTTGGAGTTGTAAGGGTTCGGTGTACTTTTGTACTGTACTTTCGATGGGACAATTACCATCTCAAATCTTACAACCCTGTACGCATAATGTTCGCTCCGGCAGGAGCCTCCCTTACGGGGTAATGTTCGCTTCGACCTGGTTATAAAGGCTTTTTTGACCTGCAACACTGTTTCAGTGACTTTAAAACTGTTTAATTGCAGATGACAGAGCGGAAAACTAGCGTCGCATTCGCCGGTGTCGTGACCTAAATAACGTCTCCTTTTACAAGGGGTCTGGTCAGAACAGCTTGCAATTTCTTACAAGCTCAGTGGCGTTGATTCCCTGAGTTCCTGACTGACATTCCCATCTCTTAAAGATGAGATTCCTGCTTGGGCGACTTACCTTGCTGCTAACATTAATCGATCTTAGAAGCAGGCGGTCAACCTCCGCAGGCGTTATGCTTAGTGACTAAGCCAGTTTCCTTGTGTCCCAAGGTACTCTGGGAAAAATTCAAAAACTGCGATCGAGAGTTTGGATGTCGGCAGACATTTAGACTGTTTCACCAGTTTTGGCCCATCAAGCCCCAATAGCATATCGCACAGGCTCGATCGAGGACAATGGTCTCTAACGCAAGCTTTGGCTGTAGCAGAAAGGGGTTCGGAAGCAGGAAGACTGCCTGCACTTGAGCTTGAGTGCGATGGCTTACGCCTCGCTTCGCTACGACTCATCTCAAACAAGAGAGAGCGATATTGCATTACCATATTAAATCCTACCACGACTACTTGTGACCAAATCTAAATTCCCCACCCGAAACTCGACGAAAGTGGCAAACCCTTGCCAGCAAGGTCAACTGATTGAGATAGAGATTACCGACTTGGCAGACACCGGAGACGGAGTTGGTCGTTTTGGTGAGTTAGTGGTGTTTGTGCCCGATACCGTAACGGGCGATCGCATCCTCGTGCGCCTCGTGCAAGTCAAATCCAGCTATGCTACAGGCAAGCTGGACACACTTCTGGAAGCCTCCGAACACCGCATCCGAGCCAACTGCATTGTCGCCGACAAATGCGGTGGCTGTCAGTGGCAGCACGTAGACTATGAATATCAACTTGCAGCCAAGCAAAATCAAATCATTCAAGCTTTAGAACGAATTGGCGGATTTAGCGATGTGCAAGTTGATGAAATCTTAACGGGAAAAATCGAAGGATTTCCCCAATTTTTGGGATACCGTAACAAAGCGACTTATCCGACAGCAATTTCTGCTACAGGTCAAGTCCAAGCAGGTTACTATCAAAAAAGTACCCACAAATTAGTCAATTTAAATCAGTGTCCGGTGCAAGATCCGCGCCTCAATCCTTTGTTGAAAGAAGTCAAAGAAGACATCCACTGGAGAGATTGGCTAGTTTACGACGAAAAGAAACATACAGGAGAATTGCGTCACTTGTCCTTGCGAATTGGACGGCGCACCGGAGAAATGTTGCTAACTTTAATAGTTCGCACCGGAGAGTTGCCGGGAATTGAAGAACAAGCTGCTGAGTGGCTGAAACAATATCCTCAACTTGTAGGTGTTTGTTTAAATGTGAATGCAGCTCAAACAAATGTGATATTTGGTGCAGAAACTCGCTGCATAGCTGGTCAGTCTTATCTGCGAGAAAAGTTTGCTGGTTTGAACTTTCAGCTAAGGGCAGATACTTTCTTCCAGGTAAATACCGAGGCGGCTGAGGCTTTGTTGCAGGTGATTGTCGGGGAGTTGAATTTGCAGGGAAGCGAGGTTTTGGTTGACGCTTACTGCGGAATTGGAACTTTTACTTTACCGCTGGCCAAGCAAGTCAAAATAGCGATCGGTTTAGAAGTGCAACCTGCGGCGATCGAGCAAGCGAGATTAAATGCTGAATTAAATGATTTGAAAAATGTCGATTTTCAGGTGGGAACCGTAGAGGATTTGCTGCCTTCCTTGGGATTGACACCGGATATTGTGTTGCTAGATCCGCCGAGGAAAGGGTGCGATCGCGCGGTGTTGGAAACAATCAAGGAAATCAAACCGAATCGCATTGTTTATGTTAGCTGCAAACCTGCAACTTTGGCTCGCGACTTGAAAATTTTGTGCGAAAATGGGGATTATAAGTTAGCGCGGGTGCAGCCTGCGGATTTCTTTCCTCAGACTTCTCATGTTGAGTGTGTGGCGTTTTTGGTGAAGCTACCCCCTGTATGATTTGGGGATTGAAATCGCTTCTTGTCAAACGAAGTCCGCGAAGGCGGACTAAGAAATTGTAGCAAATTCTGGTTTTTTACAACATCCGCAGTCCTGGACGCACATACTTTATATGTAGGGTGCGCAGTGCGTACCTTAGTCAGGCGATCGCTTTTTGCGGATAAAAGGGCGATCGGCTTGTTTAATTCTTTTGATTTTGGTTGAGTGTTATAATATTTATCCTAAGCTCCTGTAGAGATAGATACAAAAAGCAATGACATCAGCTTTAATTTATCCTCATATCGAGAAAGTAGCGGGTCAACCGGCACGGTTGCAGCGGATACCGCGCGTGCGGGTTGCTCAGATTGTGATGGATTATCTAGCTTACGGTTGGTCAGTCGAGGAAATGTGCCGCCAGCATCCTTATTTGATGCAGTCGGAAGCCCATGCAGCAATGGCTTATTACTTCGACTTTCAAGCAGAAATCGATCGGGAAATTCGGATGGAATGGGAGCAGGTACAACAGGAAAAATCTCTGCTTTTGAATGGATGAATGCTGTTGAGTATATTCCTTTTTGGTCAGTTTTACTCTCGATCGCGCGATCG
>NZ_JAUBOJ010000204.1:0-13146 GCF_036700185.1 Microcoleus sp. BM001215392
GATAAACGCAGATAAACGCAGATAATTTCAGGGTGTTTTCCGATTTTTGCAATTCCAGTCTAATATCTTCTTGGGAGTCTGGTGTTTCCGATTCCAAAATCATAGTTAGCAATTGGGCAGCCAGCGTGCTAATATCTTGTCCCTGTCGATCGGCTTTTTCGCGAAGCAGTGCCTCTATTTATGGACTGAGGGAAATCGCAATAGTCATAGACTTGCTTCCTTAGCATCAAAACCCGTGTAAGTAATTATAGCAAACTGCGAAACTGAAACAAAGGGGCGATCGCACCTAAGGCAGTTTGCTTGTTCCGTACAATGTACCGGATGACTGTTGTCGTTGTAGGGTGCGTCAGCAGCGGGTTATTTTATCGATAATTTAGGGTTGACAACTGACGCACCATACTAGCTTACTTACTCTTTGCTTTCGCCGCCCGAGACTCGATGGTAAATCCGGGAATATCTTGCAATTCTGTGGCGCTCAAACTGTACTGTTCGCAAACCAAACTTAAGCGAGTTCCGCTACTTTTTACGGCGTTGACAGAGTGAGTTAAATCTCCTTGAAAATAGATCAGTGTATTGACTTGCGGCTTGATTTGTCCGACTTGCTGTTTGTTGCGCCGCAATATCAACTCTCCGCCTTGTAAATTTGTGGGCACTTGTACGTACAAAACGCTGACGGCTGCGGGAGGTTCAACCGTTTTGCAGTACGATCGCAAAGATCGATCGATATGCGGATCGACGCGGGAACCTTCAGCCAGCAGTAGGGGATTGAGGTAAAAAGCGTTGCATTCTGGCTGTAATGCGCGGTCTAGGTAGGGTTTGAACAACGGGAAGCGGCCCTCTACTTCGGCGATTTGGGCGCGCCCAAACACCACGGAAAAGCCTTTTGTGCCGATGAAATCGCGGTTGAGGTTGTTGGTTGCAAAGTAAGGTGAGGCGAGAATTGCTCCTCGTAAGTCGTTGAGATAGTCGATCGAGAAAGCGTTAAGATGTTGGCTGTAGTATTTCAAGGCGCTCAAAAATCATCAAGGTTGAATGGGATTGCTGCGTTGCTCGCAATCACATATGATATCGTAGTTTGCGATCGTCCCAAATACAGGACACGGCGCCGTGCCGTTTCCCTACGAGTGTCTGAGGTTTCTGGTGAGATGAAATACAGGACAGGGTGCCGTGCCGTTTCCCTATCCATCAAAAAATTATACAACAAGTCTAATAACTTTTTCCTTCTTTCCTCTTCCTTAATTTTAGCTAGCGCAGCGAATGTTTTGTCGAACCGGAATTTTAATCAAAAACTCTGTTCCCTCGCCCATAGTAGAGAAGCACTCCAATTTTCCCCGATGTTTTTCAGTGACAATTTGATAGCTAATTGACATTCCCATTCCCGTTCCTTTACCCACCGGTTTATTTGTAAAGAAAGGATCGAAAATGCGCTGCTTAATCTCTTTCGGTATGCCCGAACCGTTGTCGGCGATCGCAATTTCCACCCACTGGGCATCGATGACAGAGGTGGCGATCGTAATTTGACTGAGATTTTCTTTGATTTCCTGATAAGTCCGCCGCGCATTCTTCTCTTCCAAAGCATCAATGGCATTGGAGAGAATATTCATAAATACTTGATTCAGCGGGCCTGCATAGCACTGTACCAGCGGTAGACAACCGTAGTTTTTAATCACCTGAATTTCCTGCTTTTCTGAGGAAGCTTTGAGACGGTGTTGCAAAATCATCAGCGTGCTGTCCATTCCTTCATGGATATCTACTGGTTTAATATCAACTTCATCGGTGCGGGAAAAATTGCGGAGGGACAGCACAATCTTCCGAATGCGATCGGTGCCCATTTGCATGGATGATATTATTTTGGGCAAATCTTCTTGAATAAACTCTAGATCGATCTCTTCAGCTTCGGTTTGAATTTCATCGACCGGATTTGGATAATGTTTTTGATAAAGTTGCAAAAAGTCTAACAAATTTTGGGTATATTCTTGAACGTGAGTGAGGTTTCCGTGAATAAAGCTGACTGGGTTGTTAATTTCGTGGGCAACTCCCGCCACTAATTGTCCCAAACTAGACATTTTTTCACTTTGAATTACCTGGGCTTGGGTGCGCTGCAATTCTTCTAATGTAGTTTTGAGTTCGAGGGTACGTTCTTCTACTCTTTCTTCTAGTTCGGCATTGCTGTTTTCTAAAGCAATGAAAGATGCGCGCAATTGTTCTCCCATGTGGTTAAAAGAGCTGCCGAGAATGTTGATTTCTGCAATATTTCCTGGTGCGACTTTCTCTTCTAAATCGCCGGATGCCATTGCTTGACTGGCTCGATTCAAGCGCCGAATTGGACCTGCAATCCAGCGGGAGGTGAAAATGCCGATCGACATTGCCCCAACCAGCGCCCCAAAACACAGCAGAATTGTGGTTTTGGTATTGGCATGAATTTGTGCCATGAAGCTGCTTTCCGGGATGCTAGTTACTACCAACCAGTCCAACCCGTATTTGTCGCGCCACGGCGTAATATGTACGTGATATTCTTCTCCTTGAAAATCGACATCCAGTTGCTGAAGATTGGTAATAGTTTTAATCTTGGGAATTTGTTGGTGAATTTGTTCGGCAATATGCCGTACTACCGGGTTAGCACTGTCGGTGGCTTTGAGGCGCTTAATTTCGTTATTGGCTACGATAAAAGGCTCCTCCTTGGAGGAAGTGGCAACCAACATCCCATCGCGTTCGATAATAAAGACTTGCCCGGAGTGGGTGACATCTAAGTTTCGCAAAAAATCGCTGATTTTTGAGAGATGGATATCTGCTCCCACCACAGCAATTAGTTTTTTATTATTATCATAAACTGGACGAGCTGCTGATGCGGCAATGTAGGGGGGATAGCTGGGATCGTAAAAGGTATAAATCCGAATCCAGATCGGTTTTCCTGCTTTCACAGGTTCAGTATATGTAGGTTCGTTGAGGATGTCCCAGGGACTTGTGTTGAAAATGACAGTGCGGTTCCCATCGTTGTCTGTTAAGTAAGTAGTCGTATTGTTCGGCAGGCTGGGGGTTTTGGTTCGTGTATCATCGATGGTGACAGTATGACCATCGAAGCGGGCAACTCCTGCGCCTTGTCCAATGGGAATGTTTATGTTAATGTAACTGAGGTCGTAGGCTTGCATTTGATGCCACAGGTATTTTCCCTGAGTTTTGAGATCGCCCAAATCGAGCAATCCCATGCGAATTACATCAGCATTGATTTGGGTGACTTGCTGCGGAATCGACAAATAAGTATTCAAATGGTGATCGACCTCACTGCTGGTGCGCTTCATTAACTGATCCCCTAGATCCTGAACTGCCTTTTCGCCATTTTTGAAAGATAAATATCCCACGAGTCCGACAGCGCCGAAAACTTGCATCACGAAGGGAACAATCAGGACAAGTTGCAGTGGGAATGCCCGCACTTTACTAAAGGAAGGTTTTTTCATCAGTTATAAATCTGAAATCGAAAACGACAACTACAACTCCAGCTTGCAGCAATTTTTGTGGATCGTCAAAAAGTTCCTCTATCATATCATTTTGGAATATAACAACCATACTGGGACTGGTTCGATGATTCGGACTTTAGTCCTTAGATGATCCGGACTAAAGCCAGAACATCGAACCTTGTTTATTCGGGGTTATTTGCTGCCCGACAGAATATTAGCTGCCAACAGCCTGTTAAAAGACTTTTAATTGATGGGTTCGATGATTTGCGGGCGCCTGCGATTTTTGGCTGGCTAATTCCCAAAGTGCGATCGACCCAGGCGAGGAGTTATAGTCGATCGCATAAGCTACTTTTAGATTGTTATGCGTTTCTTTCGTTTTGGCTGTTTGGGTATTGTAGGCTTGTTAATTATCCTCTCGGTGGCGCCCCGACAAATTATGAAAGCGGGTATTCGTAGCGCTAATTGGAGTCCAGACGGCAAATATGCGATCGCGATTGTCAGGCATCAGATGCTGTTTTCGATGCCCGGTGGCGGCAGCGACGCCCCTTGCGATGTATTTCTGTTCGACGCGGCTGGAAAAGAGTTGAATAGTAGAAGTGTTGACATGGTGCAACTTGTGTCTGTGCATTGGCAGGGCGATCGGGTTAGAATTGGGGATATCTTAAGTGAATGGCAATTGCCGAAAATAGATAATATCAACATTTTGCTGTTTAGTGCTGCTTACACGGGCAATTTATTGGAAGTCCAAAAGCTTTTGGCAAAAAATGCAGATATCCATTTCAAGACTTATTTAGACCAAACACTGTTACACGCGGCTGCTGCTGGCCCGAATCAGGCAGTTGTACAGTTGTTCTTGCAAAAAGGATTGGATGTAAGGGATCTCGACAAAGCAGGACAAACGCCCCTGCACGCGGCGGCTGCTGGACGAAGCAGCGGGGCGATAGACCTATTGATCGCCAGTGGTGCGGATATTGAGGCGATCGATCGCAGTGAATACGGAGAAACAGCACTCAACATCGCAGCAGAAAGCGGCAATTCTGAAGCAATGAAAGCCTTAATTAATCGAGGTGCTCATGTCAAAGATAACACCTTTTTTTCTGTAATAAATAGGTTTACATCTGAAAAAAAAAAGCAAGAGATAATTGAATTACTTCTCAACAATGAAGCCAAGATTCCATCAGGTTTACTGTACAGCGCCGTCTCCCGTGGAGGTATCGACATTGTAAAATTATTGATCGATCGCGGTGCTGATGTCAACGCTCCCGATGATTACGATCGTACCACTCTGTTGATGAGAATTCTGCAACCTAATACTGGTATTTCTCCGCAATCAAAACCTGCATTAGTGAAGTTATTTCTCTCCAAAGGTGCGGATGTGAACGCGCGGAATAAAAATGGTGCAACTGCTTTAAGCATTGCTTACAAATCCTCGACTCCGGAGATTGTTAAGCTGCTCAAACAGCACGGCGCTAAAATTTAAGTCGGCGGTTGAAACCTATCCTAAACAAACTTTCGCCCGCGGCTCGATTCAGCTTCGCCGAACCTCCTATCCAGAGAGTTTTAGTATAACATCAAATCGATATATCTCTCGTACTCTTGGTAGATGAAAACTTGACTAGCTGATTTTGGTTGATTCTGTTTTTTGATGCGAATCAAGCAATTGGTAAGGTCGGGATTTTCACTTAAGCAGGCATGAATTGCTTGGGCTTGTCCTTTATAATCCCGATCGTCCTTACAGATGATGATACCTGAGCGAGCAACACCAGTTCTGTGTAGTGCAATAAAATCATCGCGGTTTAACGTGACTAGAATTCGCTGCTGTTGGGTAGCGAAAGCGAGGACTGTCTCATCGGGGATACCCTGGTTAGCATTTTGAGCCTGGTAGCAAGTGAGGAAATCGTATCCTAGTTGCCGCAAGTGTCCAACAATATCTAGGGGGAAGTTTTCGTCACAATAGATTTTAGTAATCTACCCCGTCTGAGTTATTATAAGCGATCGCGCGATCGACTTCTGAGGAGTTTTGTTCGTAGTATTCCCAAGCAGCAGCGAGGTTTTGGGGAGTTAGGCTTGGATAGTTGCGCAGAAGTTCTGAATCGCCTGCACCTTGCTGGCGGAAAGAAACCAGCGTCCAAACGGGAATCCGGGTACTGCGAATGCGGGCATTACCGCCGCAAATGCCGGGAGTTTTCTCGATCGCATTAGCTTTGAGACGGCTTTCTAACAGTCCTCTTTCTTCGGGGGAAAGCGATTCTATAACTTGGACAAGCGACTCGATTAATCGCGCATTTATACTGAATTTGAGCTAAGGCTATGACATCATTGTAGCAAAGTTTTTCCAAAAATTATTGAATATGGAAAATTTCTCTATCTAGTTCATCCTTTGGTCAGATGACAGTCCTGAATTCCTTCAGCAAGATAGATAATATTTGAGGTCAGGGTAAATGCCGCAATACTTCGGAAAACTCCAAACCACAGAACAACCTTGGTCAACCATCGACTCCGTACAATCGATCGACAAAACCGATCGCACAATTCACTTCAATTGCGGCGGAACTTCCCTCAACATCAGCGTACTCGCACCGAATTTAATCAGAGTCCGAATGTCCCCGACAGGAGAATTCAGAACTCGATCGCACTCAGTAACTCTTCCAGACGAACAATGGCAAATTGTACCTTTTGAAGTGCGAGAAACAGACGAAAAAATCGAAATAGAAACATCACAAATCACGATTTCTGTCAAGCGCGATCGCCCTGCCATCGAATGCTTCGACAAATCGGGAAAACCCTTTGCTAGCGACTGCGATCGCCCGATGGGATGGCGCACAGGCGCCACCGCAGCTTGGAAACGCATCGAAGCAGACGAACACTTCTACGGTTTCGGCGAACGCACCGGCTTGCTCGACAAACTCTCCGAAGTCAAGACAAACTGGACGATAGACTCCCTCGACTACAATTCCCAGACAGATGAAATGTACCAGGCGATCGCATTTTACATCGCCCTGAATCCCGATCGCGCTTACGGCATCTTTTTCAACACTACATTTTGGAGTCAATTCGACATCGGCGCGGAAACACCGGGCGTTTTGCGGATGGAAACCAGAGGCCCGGAGCTCGACTATTACATCATTTACGGCCCGTCACCCGCCCAAATTCTCGCCACCTACACGCAGTTAACCGGCCGAATGCCGCTTCCGCCAAAATGGGCGCTGGGATACCACCAGTGCCGCTGGAGCTACGAATCCGAGGACGTTGTGCGCGAGTTGGCCCAGGAATTTCGATCTCGGGCGATTCCCTGCGATGTCATCCACCTCGACATCGACTATATGCGCGGCTACCGGGTGTTCACTTGGAACCCGCAGCGTTTCCCCGATCCCGCGAAACTGATCGCAGACTTGAAAGCAGCGGGTTTCAAAGTGGTGACGATTGTCGATCCCGGTGTCAAGTACGAACCGGAAGCAGATTATGAAATATTCGATCGCGGTGTGGAAAACGATTATTTCGTGCGTACCGCAGACGGAAAGCTTTTCCACGGTTACGTTTGGCCGGATAAAGCCGTGTTTCCCGACTTCATGCGCCCCGACGTGCGCCAATGGTGGGGCGAATTGCACAAAAGCCTTACAGAGATGGGCGTTGCGGGGATTTGGAACGACATGAACGAACCCGCGATCGCAGAACGGCCTTTTGGCGACGGCGGCGAACACATCTGGTTTCCGCTGGATGCACCGCAGGGCCCCGATGACGATCGCGCCACCCACGCCGAAACCCACAATTTGTATGGTTTGATGATGGCTAAAGCTTGTGCTGAGGGGTTGCAGAAATTGCGATCGGGCGATCGATCTTTCGTGCTGACGCGATCGGGTTTTGCGGGAGTGCAGCGCTACTCGTCAGTGTGGATGGGCGACAATCAATCCTTGTGGGATCACTTGGAAATGTCTCTCCCAATGCTTTGCAACATGGGGCTTTCCGGCGTCGCGTTTGTCGGCTGCGACATCGGCGGTTTTGCGGGGAATGCTACCGCTGAATTGTTCGCGCGGTGGATGCAAGTTGGAATGCTGTATCCCTTGATGCGCGGTCATTCGGCGATGACGACGGCCCAGCACGAACCGTGGGTTTTTGGATCTCGCACCGAGCAGATTTGCCGCGAATACATCAATTTGCGCTATCAGTTGTTGCCCTACATTTACACCTTGTTTTGGGAAGCTGCAACGACGGGAACGCCGATTTTGCGACCGCTATTGTATCATTTTTCGGGCGATCGCACAACTTACCACCTTTACGATCAAGTATTACTCGGCCCGTCACTGATGGCTGCACCCGTTTACCGCCCGGGAGTCGAACACCGCGCCGTATATTTACCGGAGGGGACTTGGTTTGATTGGTGGACGGGGGAATGCTATCAGGGCCCGACGCACATTTTAGCTGATGCGCCTTTGGAGAGAATGCCACTGTACGCGCGGGGTGGGGGGATAATTGCGATCGCCCCCGTGCGGCAATTTGTTGGGGAAGGTGCGATCGATTCCTTGACAATACGAATTTGGCCCGGAATTGGTGAATGGACGCTTTATGAGGACGACGGACATAGTTTTGAGCACCAAAAAGGTGTCTGGGCTACGACTAATTATCAGGTGTATTTGGAAGGGGAAAAAATCATCGTTGAAATAGCGGCGCGGGAGGGTGAATTTGCGATTTGCGATCGTGAAATTACCGTAGAAGTTGTGGGGATTGGGGAACAGCGATTTACAGATGATGGTACGGTGCGGCGTTTGATATTTGGATAATTTTGGATCGATCGCATTTTTATCACGATACTGCCAATCAGTAGGTGTTAAAAGGTGGGGCGCGAGTTCGGCAAATCTATCTGGATATTGAAATAGGATTCTGTAAAAAGTTCGAGCTGCTTTGCTTCTGCTTCTTCTATTAATTTCCCCTTCTGTTTACCCTCACCAAGAGGTTTGATAAACCTATCCTTAACCCGCTCTTCCAGCAATCCTGTATATAAAAACCATGTGAGCATTCTACTGGTATAGTCCTGTGAGGTTTTAGTGCTGACGGGCTTTTTAGTCGGACATATATCAGCTATTAATTCCTGTAATCCCCATCTTGTCATAATTTTGCGATGCTCTAGTTGCCTATATATTTCTTTAGTAACTACATGGTTTGTTAATCTACCCGCCAAATATTCAGCAACTTCATTTTCTGATAAATTCAACAAATATGGTTGAATTACTACTCTGTCTCCTTGAGAAAGTGCCATATTAAAATTTTCAAAATCCCAAATAATACTTTGGGTGGTTTTCTGTGAATGGTTGGTTAGTATACTTAATTCCTTAATAGTGATACCTTGTAAGTATTCTTTTGTTAATAACTTAAAAACTTTTAATACAGTACCAATGGGATTTCGGATTCTATAGCTCAAGGTACTCTCAACCTCCGATGTTTGAAATAGACACAACTGTAGGGGATTTTCCGGCTGGTAAAAACTGCGATTTAATTGGTATCTAAATTCTGGCAAGCTACCTACCTGTAAAATAGGCAAACTCGGTAAACTTGGCTTATTTAATCTTTCTTCTAGCTGATTGCGCTCTGATAAATCACTCACTGAGAGAATTGACAAACCAGAACCCTCAAACTTTTGAGGGTTCTGGGTGACAATTGCACTTACATCCATCTCAATTGCACAAGCTACCTCGATTGCAGATTCAAACTCCCTGATATTTAATGACCTTGCTTTGTCTTCAATACAGCGGTTAACAAGGCAGACATTTATAATTTTTTTTATTTCAGAAACAACTTCATCAGCAGTTTGTTCATCCTCCACCTTGCTTAAATGAAAGCGGATTTGATTTAAACCGCTCTCAGTTATGTACCCCTGAACGTGAGGAAGTCCGAGAAGCAGCCAGCAATTTCTCGCATCTCCTATAAATTGAGTACGATTTAGCAAAGCCTCCAATATGAGGTTTGAATCGACTTGAATTCGCATTATTCATATACCTCTTGCTTTTCAAACTCTCCCTTTGTTTCAGGATTAGCTGTTTGCGCGGGTTTGTCGGTATGTAACATCCTTTGCAAATCTTCTAATGTACGCCGTTTTGCATTAGGCTCTGCGGGTTGAGTCTCTACGACATACTCGAGCAAGTCTTCCGCGTTACAGCCAAACAGCTTGCAGACCTTGACAATCCTTTCTATCCATTCTATTCCACTTCGTCCTTTCTCCCAGTTGGCGACTGTGTTTTCCGTTACTCCAAGCAGTTGTGAGACCTCTAACTGGGTCAACCCTGCTTGCTCACGGAGTTGAGCGAGCCTTGGGACTGGCTTTGTACGTTTCATAAGTCGTTTTTCTCCACGCTGATCAGAGTATAGCACAAATTTGCCTAAAAAAATTTGGGCAAAACCCTTGACAGCCTAAATTTTTTTGGGCAAAATAGGGGTACCCCTGCTCCTAGAGGCACGACCAAATCGTGCCGAGCTAAGAGAAGACAAGTAATCACCCTATGTAAGGGAGCCAATCATGGGTAATCCCAGCTTTGACATATCAAGTTTGCAGGATTTTAAGCCAGCAAAGGCTCACTGCCAGAAATGCTACGGCCTGCACAAGGTCATCCCTCAAAATAAGAAGCAACAGATTCAGTGTCAAATTTGTGGTGTTCAATATGTTGTTCATGGTTACTCTCAAATAGAGAAATTTCGCTCCCATTTCAAAGAGCGGGATCTTTACATTGAGTTGAATGACAATATTAAACATATTGAGCAACTTGGAGCTATCGCGAGTCGTGTACGGCAATACAAGCCAGATTATTCACCTATCAATGGCTTATTAGAAGGGCTGAACCAAGCCCAAAATTTTGTCCATTTCACAACTTTTGGCACCTGCAAGGAGATTCTGGGCTATCTGAAGTACGCAGCACAGAATGTTAAAGTGCGTGGCATTGTATCTATACCTTCAAACCAAGAAAATTGGCTTTTCCCCGAACTGGAAAACTACAAAAACGAAGCGCCGAATTTAGAAATTAGGATTGTTCGCAGTTCAAACTGGCAACAACTACCTCATCAAAAACTGCTGGTGATTGATGGTTTGGTAGCTTTCACAGGGGGCGCTAATCTCACTCTAACTGGATGGCGTAAAGCATCTAGGGGATACGATCACGTAGAGGTTATAACTGATCTTGACAAGGTAATTGAACTACATAATCGCCTATTCTCACCCCGTTGGGCAGAATTGAGCAATTATGGCGACACGATTGCTATTGGTAATGAGCTGATTGACGATAATGCTGCTTGAAATAAGAGTGCTTGCCCTTAGTATTCTTTGTCTGGCACAGGCCTCATGCCTGTGTCAAAAACAGTTTAAATTATTAAGTAGGTGGGTAAATAAACCTTTAAACACCTTTTATCGGGCGCTCGAAGAGTTTCCGAGAGCGATATCTTTTCGGTTTGTCAAATGGCTAAACGAAAATTGGGACGTATTTTCCGCTTATAAAGCTAGTTTGGGCTTGATTTTTTTTAAGTCCCGTTAAAACGAAGCTAACAGACTCAAATTGTAAATATTAATCAACAGTCCTCTTTAGAGGACTTTAGCTATGAGGCAGGGATTTAAATCCCTGCCGGCCTAATTGTTAGGAAACCATATTACTTGATAACTAATGTTATAATATACCCTCCGGGGATGAGTAAACCCGACACCCATCCACAAACTATGCAACCGATCCAAATCACCACATTCCAAGCTCTGCGGCGCAGTCTCGGCCTCATAATCAAAGCCGCACCGATCGAACTCCGCAATTTAATCATACTCAACATCGTTCGCGGTGCTGCACCATCAGGCGTGTTATTTTTAGATAAATTAATCATTGATGAAGTATCTAAGCTGCTGTCGCAAACCCGAACAGCGCAGCCCTTAACTTTGATCCTTTCCCACCCCATATTGCTGTGGAGTATTGTCGGAGTCTTGAGTCTCAAATTAATCGGCGATTCTATCGAAACCATGAGTTCATTTGCAGCAACATCTTTGCGCGATCGAGTGCAAGGCGGAGTTGAAGGACAAGTTCTCGAAAAAGTCGCCAATTTCGACGATATCGCCCTGTTTGAAAACCCCGAACTATTAAATATATTAGAACTTGCCAAAACCGGAGTTAAACAAGTACAGCAACTAGCATTCACCATCAGCATGACAATCACGGGAATTTGTATCTTCATTCCCTCGATCGGCCTGGCTGCATCAATAGCTTGGTGGGTTCCCGCGGTGATGGTGGTTTCATCAATTCCCTCAATTCACATTGAAAGAAAATATCTCAAACTTATCTGGAGAGTTCAAAAAAAGCAAGCTAAAATCACTCGCGAGATGAATTTGTCTGCTACGGTATTGACAGGGGAAGAATATGCTAAAGAATTGCGTTTGTTTGGCTTGCAGTCACTTTGGCTGAAACGTTGGAACGGTCAGTATTTGCAGTTTTTTAGCGAGATGCAGCAAGTGCGAAAAAAAGGAGCGATTGCTGTACTTTTGTGGTCGATATTTAGTAGAATAGGTGTAGCCTTGCCATTTGTTTATGTGGTCATGGGAGCTTTGGGCGGGCGCTACACTTTGGGAGATTTGGCGCTGTATTCTGGTTTGATTGTCCAAGTAGAGACGAGTTTGCAATTGCTGATTGGGAATTACACTAATTTGTACGATATTTCCCTCGGCGTCAGTCCGATTTTTCAACTTTTGGATCTCAAACCTGAGTTGCAGTCTCCGCTAGTCAATGTGGCGTCTCGCTTGCCTAGTTTACCAGATGGCGGGCAAGATTCTGGCCCCACAAAAGATAAAATTGGTATCGAGATTAAGGATTTATCTTTTTGCTATCCCGGTAGCACTAAAAGCACGATCGCAAATATCGACTTAACTATTAATCCGGGTGAAATGCTTGTGCTTGTCGGGGAAAATGGCGCGGGTAAGACGACTCTTGGCAAACTGCTCGGCAGACTGTACGATCCGACAAGCGGTTCGATCGCCTGGAACGGTCAAGATTTGCGATCGTACTCTCTAGCATACGTGCGATCGCGCATCGCCGTTGTCATGCAAGATTACGCCCGTTTCCCCTCCACAGTCCGCGAAAACGTCGGTTTCGGCAACTTGCTTTCCCTCTCGGATGACACCGCAATTAACGAAGCCCTGAACGAAGCAGGAATTGCAGCGAAAGTCAACAGTTTAGAGAAAGGTTTAGAAACACCATTGGGCAAACAATTAGAAGACGGCATCGACTTATCGGGGGGACAATGGCAGAGAATCGCGATCGCCCGCGCCTTAATGCGGCTTTCTACAGCCGAAGTCCTAATTTTTGACGAACCAACCGCCGCCCTCGATCCGAAGACAGAACACGAAATTTACAGCATCTTCCGGCAAATCGCCGCCGGGAAAACCACGATTGTCATCAGCCACAGGTTGGGCTTAGCCAAAATTGCCGATCGCATCGCGGTGATGGAAAATGGTAAAATAGCCGAAATCGGAACTCACGACGAATTGATCGCATCAAACGGAATTTACTGTTCGATGTTCACCCGTCAAGCTAGCAGTTATATTTAGCGTTAAACAAACAGTCCGCCAGGGGTTAAAACCCCTGTCTCATAGCGAAAGTCGGTTGAAACCGACTGGAGATATTTCAATATATCTCTTGCAAAAGTCGAAATGTATATGTAGGGGCGTAGCATTTGGGCG
>NZ_JAUBOJ010000205.1:0-13062 GCF_036700185.1 Microcoleus sp. BM001215392
TGGGGTCAATGCTTCAATCTAAAATCTCAAATCTAAAATCTAAAATCGATTGACTGGTAGCCCCAAGATCCCGCGCTTGCCGTAAAAGAGCTTATGGATGGGTGAAAAAATCAACAATTCTACTCCTTGGGACACAGGGAGTCTGCCTCGAAGATAAGTAATTATCTTGCTAGTGAGTACCACCTTCGGGTGAGTAAAACCTACGGAGGGAGGATAAGACCAGCTTAGGGATGGCTCGCGTTGAGGCTCTCCCGTTGAAAGAGGAAGCCAGCACTCTATTTGTTTACAAAATGAGTGTCGGGTATGTCACGCTGATAACTAGACATTTGGTGAAAAACAAGTCTTGGGCAGGCCGAATGCTTGCCCCACAAGAGTTTTGCCAGATGTCTAATGACTGCTGACTACTGACTAAGGACTAATTATGTTCGATGTTGTGGCGATCGGTGCGGGGATGGCGGGGCTGATTTGTGCTCGACAGTTGCGTCTGGCTGGCTATTCTGTGGCGGTTGTTGAGAAATCTCGCGGCCCGGGCGGACGAGTCGCTACTCGCCGCGTACATGGCACGAGGGCCGATCACGGGGCACGCTATTTGGAGCCGCAGGGGGATGCGGTGCAGGCGTTAATTGATGTTTTGGTCGATCGCCAGCTCCTGAAACTCTGGACGGATAGCGTGGGAGAATTCCGACAAGGAGTAGTATCATCTATCCCGACTTCTTGTTATGTCGCACCTGCTGGAATGAATGCTGTCGGTAAGTATATCGCAGAGGGTTTAGACATTTTGTACGGCCGCCGCGTCACAGCGATTTCTCGTACTGAGAGTGAAATGTGGCATCTTTCTCTGGAAGTTACCGACGACAATTTAGAGCTGCCTCAAGAATTGATTGCTAGGGCTGTGGTGGTGGCAATTCCTGCTCCTCAAGCTTTAATGTTTTTGAATTCAGAAATTGGTTTGTCCTCGGATTTTATTGACCAATTGCGTTCGGTAGATTACGACCCTTGCATTACAGTTATGGCTGGCTATTCTGCGGAACGAAATTCTGATTTGATCGATCTAAATCCGCAGTGGAAATCGGTTTCTTTTCCCGATGATTCTGATTTAGGTTGGATTGGACTCGACAGCAGCAAGCGCAGCGACTCTCAGCAGCCTGTGTTTGTGGTTCACAGCAGCGCTAATTTTGCCGATCGCTATTTAGAAGCTAGTGATTTGAATATTATCGGCCAGCAATTGCTCGATCGCGCTTCTGAACATTTAATGCCTTGGCTCAAGGAGCCGGAATGGTTGCAGGTTCACCGCTGGCGCTATGCTTTTTGTCGGAATCCTTTACCTGTTTCTTGTTTGGTGGCCCAAGAAACTTTGCCGTTGGTTTGTGCGGGGGATTTGTGCGGGGAAGGTCAAATTGAAGCTGCTTTGCGATCGGGAGTAGCGGCGGCTGTTTGGGTTGATTCTCAATTGGAGGATTCGCCCCTATCAATAAGTTTGTAGTGAGGACTTTAGTCCTTTCTTAGATGAGGACTAAAGTCCTCACTACGAACATATCAATAAGTTTGTAGTGAGGACTTTAGTCCTTTCTTAGATGAGGAGTAAGGTCATTTAATTGTGATGGATATAGCGATTTATAAAAAACGGGAAAATGGCGATTAAATCCATTCTCCCATGTTTTTATTTCTGTGCTGTTTCCTGCTTCTTTAAAGCTTGTTCTTGCATCTGCAATAATTCTGGAACTGTTACAAATTTGTACCCTTCCTTTCTCAGTTTAGCAATAATATCCGGCAAAGCTTGTACGGTTCTCGATCGATTGCCGCCGCCGTCGTGCATCAACACAATGCCACCCGAATTTGCCTGCCGCATCACGTTGTCCATCAACGATTGCGTCGCAGTCCGCCAATCTAAAGAATCAGCAGACCACATGATAACTGCATAATTTTTCTTCTGTGCGTAAGCTGCCAATCCATTGTTTAAAATGCCTCCTGGCGGCCGAAACAGTGATGTTTTTACCCCCGTCACTTCCTCAATTAATGATGACGTGCGATCGATCTCGCGAGCCGCACCGTCTTCGTTATATTTAATGTATTGGTGGTTCCAAGTGTGGTTGCCGATCGCGTGACCGGCCGCCGCAACTTGTTTGCCAAGTTCGGGATATGTTTGCAGGTATCTTCCTACCCAAAAAAATGTAGCCTTAATATTGTTTTTCTTGAGAATCTCTAGGATTTGTCTAGTAGTTGTCGGCCAGGGCCCGTCGTCAAATGTCAGGGCGATCGCCTTGTGCTGTTCGTCGAGTTTTGCCTGACGCAGCATGGTACCTTTCAACTGGGATGGTAGGGATGATTGAAAACGACTTTCCTGCTGTTGAGCTAGGGCCTGTTGGGAAACTTCAACTCGATGGGCGATCGCTCCTGCGATCCCGCTAACATTAGATATCAGTTTTGGTTCTGGCGAAGATACTGCCAAGACTTGTGGCTGCATCGGTGGCGCTGGTTGATTTCCCCGTAAGTTCATCGGCAACGTCACACCCAGCAAAAAACTGCCTGCGGCGGCCAGAAAAGCAACGATTATTTTTTTTCGCCACCTCAAGAGCCGTTTGATTTTTGTCACGTCATTCTCTCCTTCACACCTTGCACAATTAATTCTAGATTTTATGTTGATATCAGTTAGTTCACTTTAGAGCATAATCTTAAATCAGATTGTCCCTAGAAATGTTACTCCAACTAACCGATCGCAGGGAAGTCCGGCAGGATTAACAAGTTTAAGAATTTTCAGCGAGAGTTCCCCTAACCGCTCAAAACGGGGAATAGTGGCAATTTTCCGGAAGGTAGTTAAATCCCGTTAATTGCACGTTCTATTATATATAGTTAGGGACTCAGACCCCAAAGCCGGGCCCCTAACTGACACTGGGCGATCGCCCGCCCCAGTGTCTTCAAATTAACTTTTAGGGCCGATTCTCTCTTGATACAAGCCGACAATCCGATCGATAACTTCGTCAACAGTCAGATTATCTGTTTGAATTTCCACAGCATCGGCAGCTTTGCGCAAAGGTGCAATCAGGCGGGTGCTGTCCTTGGAGTCTCGCAGAGCGATGTCTTGTTCTAACTGAGCCAAACTAATCTTAGCCCGATCGGCGTCTTTAAGTTCTAACATCCGCCGGCGCGATCGCTCTTGTACCGAAGCTGTCAAATAAATCTTCAATTCCGCATCGGGAAAAACATTAGTTCCTATATCGCGGCCTTCTGCGACAATCCCACCTTTTATACCGCAGCGCCGCTGTTCATCTACCAGAAACTGCCGCACAGCGGGAATTGCCGCCATGGACGAGACGCGAGATGTCACTTCCAAACTGCGAATTTCCTCGGTGATGTCTTCGCCGTTAATCTTCAGCATGAAAGATGCCGGATCGAGATTGTATTCCAAATAGCTGTAATTGATTAATTCGGCGATCGCGCATTCGTCGGAAATCGGCGTGTTTGTTTTCAAAGCCAGCCAAGTCAGCGCCCGGTACATCGCGCCGGTATCCAGATAAAATAAGCCCAAAGCTTTTGCTGCTTGGCGAGTTACCGTAGATTTGCCAGCGCCCGCCGGGCCGTCGATCGCCACAATTGGCCTGCGGTTCCTGAGAATTATATTATCAATCAAGCGAGTAGAGCCAACTCTGGCTGCTACGGCTAAAAGTCCCGCTGTTTCCACCACCTCCAACGGCCTCAGAGTGTCGGGATCGACGAGTTCGGCGTATTCGAGCTTAACTTCGGGTTCTCGGGCGACTTCGGCGCGCGCCGCAGCGAGTGCGGTAGCCGAGGTGCGGTCGCCTGAGGTAAAAGTTTTTGAGGCTTGTTGCAGCGCGCGGAAGAGGGCGCAGGCTTGCTGTTTTTGCTCTGTTGTTAAATACTGATTCCGAGAACTCATTGCTAGTCCTGACTCTTCGCGGACGATCGGGCAAGCAACAATCTCTACAGGCAAGTTAAAATCCCACGCCAGTTGGCGGATAATTGCTAGCTGCTGGGCGTCTTTCTGACCGAAATAAGCTTTTGTCGGCTGCACCAAACTCAAAAGTTTGGTAACAATTGTCGCGACGCCTTGAAAATGACCGGGCCGAGACTTGCCGCACAACACCGATGTCATCGCGGGTGGCGGCACTACTTGAGTTAAGGATGAAAGTTGAATTTGTGTTTGGGCGGTTTTGTCGGTTGCAGCAGGCGCGGCGAAGCTATCCCGTAGTGAATCGCCCCCTGGGTTCCCAAACATTTCTGTGGCTGGGGGAGCAAAAATCGCATCAACCCCAGCTTGTTCGCACAGCAGCCGGTCTCGATCCAAATTTCGCGGATAATCTTGAAAATCTTCTGTCGGGCCAAATTGCAGCGGGTTGACAAAAATGCTGACTAGGACGATCGCATTGTCTTGTCTTGCCCGCTGGATCAAGCTTCCATGTCCGGCGTGCAAAGCTCCCATCGTCGGCACCAAACCGACACTCACGTGAGGTGCAGCAGACTTTTGTGAATTTAAGTAGCAGCGAAGTGCTGCAATGCTAGTAAACAGTTGCACCGATACAATCTCCTGAAGGCATTCGGCAGAATGCAGAATTTTTGAATCACAATTTGTTGAATCTGACATCTGGCAGCGATGTTAGCAACAAGATCGCGTACAAGAGAGCGCGACTGTGGCAGCGGGTGCCAGATGTCACTTTTATCTCACATCTTGCACCATTCTCGCTTAACAGGCCCGACGGCCTGTTAAGCGAGAATTTAATTTTCTTGTGGGATGGGATCTTATAGCCCGTCCATAAAAGGCTTCCACACGAATGGTGCCAGATGTCACTTTTATTCTACTTTCTGCCTAAAGTTCGGATAACTTTTGTATTGTGCCTTACCCCAACGACGGAGTTCGGAGGGCGATCTGTCAACTGTCAACTGTCAACTGTCAACCGTCAACCGTCAACCGTCAACTGTCAACTGTCAACTGTCAACTGTCAACTGCTGTTTACTGTTTGGATTCGATTACTTGGATTTCCACTCTCGCAACGCCGCTGCTCATCATTCCGAGCACGTTGGCTGCGCCGGCCGACAAGTCAATCAGCCGATCGCCCACGTAGGGCCCGCGATCGTTAATCCGAACAACTACCGAGCGGCCGTTGTCAAGATTTCGCACCATGACTAGAGTGCCGAAGGGCAAGTGGCGGTGTGCAGCAGTCAAGGCATTTTGGTTAAAACGCTCGCCGCTGGCGCTGAGGTTGCCGTCAAATCCCGGGCCGTACCAGGAAGCCCAGCCGCTGAGCCGCACTTGAACTGGGCCCAAAGATAGCACGGGGGCTTCTGGTTCGGGTTCGGGTTGGCCTGCGACTGCTTCCAAGGGTGGGGCGTTGCCCAGGAGGCGGCGGAGGCGATTGGTTACTTGCAGGGCATCTCGGCTGAAGTTGCTCGTGGTGTCGGGGAGGATGTTTTGAGCGTTGATGCTTACCAAATCTTCGCCGTTTGCTTGGATTATGTAGCGATCGCCTGTTTCCCACTTCACAGTAATGCTGTTGGGATCGATGTTGTTGCGGGTTAGCTGGTTGAGTCTTGCTGCTAAGCTCGATGCCCGCCACATTGGATCTGGTTCTTGATTGGTGGAATTGCTGGCAATGTTTCCGGCTGGGGAATTTTCTTTCGCGCCGGCTACCTTTGACTGACTGCTCGGATCTGCTTTGGTATCGGCAGTCGATCGGATTTTGGTGTTGGTTTCCTGACTTGGGTTCAGAAAGGTGATGACTGGAATATTTCGCACGTAGACTGTCGCTGCTTGTTGCCCGTTCAAGTCGTGGGGCTGAATTTTGACGATCGAGTCTTGGTCAATGTCAGCTCTTGCTTGGTACTGATACTGTCCAACTTTTTGTGCTTCGGCCCGAGTTGCGTTTGACTGCGGGGACGGTTGGGTGGCAATTACTTGCTGCTTTGAACCTTGAGAGTTTTGCTTTACGACATCTGTGGCTTGTGCGTGACAAGAAGATGCCGTTCCTACAACAGGAACTAACAGGACAGCGAGTAAACCACCAACAAATTTTTCCTTCATACGTCCAATTTTGTGAAGAGCCATTGCCAACCGAGATTGGAGGATCAGCCAAAGGGCTGGAGGCATCAAGGATTTTTCTTGATTCCTTCGCCATTCCCCCGTGAGTCAAAGCAAAGTATCGGGGTGCATTTTTGCTTTAATGCTTCAGCCCCAAAAAAATTTGGCTGAAACTTCCCTGACATTTGACAACTCATACTCGATCCGCAATTTGTGTTTTGGTAACGAACTGCAACAGACTACCACAAACTTTTGCGCTTGGGGATCGCTGTTTCGATACATGGGAGCAATAGTGTTCAAATCTTCTCAGAAGTCGGTCTGATAAAATCCTTTAATTGCAGTGGTTTCAGCCAAATTTTGAATTCCAGAAAAATTTACAAAAATTTACAAAAAATTTGCTGATTTTATGAACGCAGAAGGGTTAGCCTAAAAAAATCTGTTTGTCAAGTATTTAAGGTTGAGTTCGCAACCAAATGGATACTTGCTGTGAACCCAAAATTTTAGACTCTATTCGAGATCCCAGATCCAGATCTCGTTCAACGTTGGCGTTTACCTGGAAGTCTAAAATCCTCAATCCCCAATCTCAAATCCAAAATCTCAGATCCAAAATCCAAAATCGACTGACTCTTGGGAATAAACTAAAACTTACAAATGGATTTGGGGGACTTATGGATTATCGAGCAGCAGGTGTAGATGTTGAGGCCGGCAGAGCTTTTGTCGATCGCATCAAAAATACAGTCAAAAGTACCCACCGATCGGGAGTTTTGGGCGGATTCGGCGGATTTAGCGGGTTTTTCAGCGTCCCCGAGGGTTTAAAAGAGCCGGTGATGGTTTCGGGCACTGACGGCGTGGGAACTAAGTTGAAATTGGCCCACGATCTCGATCGCCACGACACAGTAGGAATCGACTTGGTGGCGATGTGCGTCAACGACGTACTGACATCCGGCGCCGAGCCCCTCTTTTTTCTCGATTATTTAGCAACCGGAAAGTTAAACTCCGAACAATTAGCTGGGGTGGTGACAGGGATTGCTGACGGTTGCAAACAAGCGGGCTGTGCTTTGCTCGGAGGGGAAACCGCAGAAATGCCCGGTTTTTATCAAGCCGGTGAGTACGATTTGGCTGGTTTTTGCGTGGGAATTGTCGAAAAAAGCAAATTGCTCGACGGTTCGCAGGTACGGGTGGGAGATGTGGCTGTCGGGCTCGCTAGTTCCGGCGTGCACAGCAATGGTTTTAGTTTGGTGCGAAAAATTGCCGGCGATTTGGGTTTTGATTGGAATTCTCAACCGGGAAAGTTGGGCGGTCAAACTTTAGGAGAAGTGCTGCTGACTCCGACTACAATTTATGTGAAACCAGTCCTCGAAGCAATTAAGAGCGGCTTGGAAATTCACGGTATGGCTCACATTACTGGCGGCGGTTTGCCGGAAAATTTGCCCCGCTGTTTGGGCCCCAATCAATCTGTGAAAATTGACAGCAATTGCTGGCCGAGTTTGCCAATTTTTGACTGGATTGCTGAAGCTGGCTCTGTGGCGGCTGCCGATATGTTCAATACTTTTAATATGGGTATTGGCTTTGTGCTTTTGCTCGATCGCCGGGAAGTTGAGCAGGCTGTTAAGTGGTTTGAGTCTCAGGGAATTGGTGCATTTGCGATCGGCGAAGTTATTGACGGGAACGGAGAATTGGTAATGGGCGTCGATTAATTTTAGTTGAATGAATTAAAAAAAATCGCCTTTTTTTTTCGGGTAAAATGCTTGACTCCTGGCAGCAAAGGAAGTACAATTAGATAATGGAAATATTGGCAATTTTAAAATCAAAGTTACCACTTCCATTATCTAAAATATACCACAAGAATTCGGGCCTAGTCAATAGGTAATACTTCTTTTTTAAGGCGGATTTTTTCACAAGCTTGGTAGAAACTCAGTTTATTTCACCATATAAATATTTGAACGATACATCGATCGCAGATTTGAGGCAGATGAACGCTGAGAGACACAGATAATTTCTAGAATAGCGATCGCCTGAATGCAATTCGAGTCTAATTTATTGACGGTAATGGGGAATCGATCGTTGGCGATCGGGCAAATATCTTGGGTGCTGGCGATCGCATCAATTGTCATGGTTTGCTGCGATCGCCGATCGCACAGACTTGACAGCGATCGATTTTCTGCACTAAGATAAAATATCCACCTGCCTCCCTCTATTGTTGAAACTTATTTCAACCAACTCTTTTAGGGTTCAGAGGGCGATCGGGAACCAGAAAACAGCAAAACACAGGCGTCCGCCTATCCTTAAAGAGTGCGGATTGCGGATCTTAGTAATCTCAACGCCAGCTCAATTATAAATTTCAAAAGTTGGGCGGTTAAATAATTGTTGCCGAGCCTGGTTTACGTCAAGTAAAACCAGTTAAAACTGCGGTGACAAGAAACAAAAATTTTAACTTTGTTAATAGCAGGAGCCACAATGTCAAAACTTTTTGACAAAAGTTTATGGTTTTGCCTAGCTTTTTTTAGTAACCTTTTGTTAGTAAAAAGCACAGTCTTTGCAGCAGAAACAACTGCCGCGCCGATCGTAATTCCTGATGCGCAAGAGCCGATCGCCCTTGCGGATACCCCGCCGCAGCTTGCCACAGAAACAAGCCCGCCAAATCCAGCCACCAAACTTCCCGCGCCGCCGGAAACAGCCGCCTCTAGCGAGACACCAGATACCTCAGAAAGCGAATTAACTGCAACCTCACCTCCCCCGGAGGCGCCAGTCATTGTCAGGGAGTTAAAGTTATCTGAAATCCCAGCAGCCCGGCCAGAAAAACCCGCAGAGCGATCGCCCGATCCCACCTTGATGGAGCAGGTGACATCCGTATCTCAACTGTCAGACGTGCGGCCCACCGATTGGGCATTTGGGGCGCTACAATCCCTCGTCGAACGCTACGGCTGCATCGCGGGATATCCAGACGGAACCTATCGCGGCAATCGAGCTTTAACTCGATACGAATTCGCCGCCGGCTTGAACGCTTGTTTAGACCAAGTTACCAAGCAAATTGGCTCGTCAACGGCTAATTTTGTCACCAAAGAAGATTTGGCAATACTGCAACGCTTGCAAGAAGAATTTGCAGCAGAATTAGCTACCTTGCGCGGGCGAGTTGATGCTTTGTCAGCGCGGACGAGCGAACTCGAAGCCAATCAGTTTTCGACAACTACTAAATTGAATGCAGAAACCATTGTTGCGGTGAGCGATACCTTCGGAAAAGGTGCTGTCGGTGATGACAAAACTGCTACAAACTTGGGCTATCGCGTGCGCTTGAATTTCGATACTAGCTTTACTGGAACTGACCGTTTGAGAACGCGGTTACAAGCAAGAAATAGTGCTCGGTACGATCGCACTACCGGCACTCCGATGACTCGCACCAACTTTGACGGGGATCGCGGTTCTCAAATCGTCCTCGATAAACTCAGCTATCAGTTCCTCATCGGTAACAGCACGACTGTGGAAATAGGCGCCACAGGACTTACTTCTGATGACGTAGCTCCTTTAATCAACCCTTATTTTGATAGCGCGGCTCAAGGCGCTATTTCTAGGTTTGGAGCGTTCAACCCCGCGATTTACAACACTCCCGGAGAAACCGGAATTGCCATCAATCATCAATTTAGCGATCGGCTGAATCTAACATTGAGCTATCTGGCAAATAACGCGGCTGACTCTACAAAGGGTAACGGAATTTTCAATAGCAGCTACGGGGCGATCGCTCAATTAACATATTCGCCAAGTTCCAATCTCGATTTAGCCTTAAGTTACGTGCGCAGTTACTCCCGCAAAGATGATGTCGATCTTTCCCTCGGTACCGGCAGCAATAACGCCAATCAACCATTCAATCAAAGTGCTACCAGAGGGAACCATTACGGCCTTCAAGCAAGCTGGCGGCCTTCGTCTCGATTTGCACTTTCAGGCTGGGCGGGATACGTAGACGCTCAGCAATTGTCAGACGGCGATGCGAAGGCCCGAATTTGGAACGGTGGGCTAACTTTTGCCTTCCCAGATTTGTTCGGAGAAGGTAATGTCGGCGGCTTGATTGTTGGTGTTCCGCCCAAGGTGACTCGCAACGATATTAAAGAAAACAAAGACAATGCTACTTCTATCCACGTAGAGGCTTTGTACCGCATCCAAGTCAGCGACTTTATCAGCGTTACGCCCGGAGTTTATCTGATTACCAATACCGATCACAATCAGGACAACGGTACAACATGGGTCGGAGTTTTGCGCACCAGCTTTACTTTCTAGAATCTTAAAAATTGTGTGCAGTGGACTTTTTCTTAAAGTTTGGTTTACGGCACAATTCTCTATCTTTAGTCCGGGACGCATCAATACCAAAGAAACCGGGTTTTTTACCTAATTTGTCGGTGACAACGAAAGATATTTGTAAAAAACCCGGTTTCTGACTACCCCTGGTTCCCGGACTATATCTATCTTTAGAATGGTGACTTGATTGCAAATTTTAGAATATTTTATACCCGAGGGATTTGTGAGGAAAATGCTGGATATGAAACGTTTAAAATTCCGATCGCTCCTGGTGGCGGCGATCGCGATCGCCTTTAGCTTAATTGCGATCGCCAGTTACGCCCAAGCCAACAAAACTTTAACCCTCGCGACTTCCCCAGACTACCCGCCCTATGAATTTAAAGATACGGCTGTTAGCGGCAACGAAATCATCGGTTTTGACATCGATATTGCCAAATATATTACTAAAGAGTTGGGCTACGAACTCAAAGTGATCGGCATGGATTTTAACGGCTTAATTCCCGCATTGCAGGCAAAAAGAGCCGATTTAGTTATGGCGGGAATGACTCCCACAGCCGAAAGAAAAAAAAATGTGGATTTTTCCGATCTTTACTACGAAGCTCAAAATACAATTGTCGCCAATAAAGGCAGCAATTTGACCAAAGCTGAAGACTTAACCGGGAAAAAAGTAGGCGTTCAACTCGGCAGCATTCAACAGGAAGCTGTGAAAAAAATGGCTGGGGTGCAACTCGCTCCTCTGAACAAAATTCCTGATATCATCCAAGAAATTAAAGCGAAGCGGATCGCGGCGGGAGTAATTGAGGATACGGTTGCTAAAGGTTATGCAGCAGCGAACCCGGACTTAGAATTTAATACAATTCCGAATACTCAAGAAAGCGGTTCGGCGATCGCATTTCCCAAAGGTTCGAGATTAGTTCCAGAATTCAACCGAGTCCTCCAGCAAATGAAAGCCAGCGGTCAAATTCAGGAACTAGCTACTAAATGGTTCTCTCGCCCGATCGCCGCTGAAGCAAGTCCTGCAAATCCATCTCCGGCGAAGGCTAAATTTAGGTTAGATTTTGGCAAAATATGGCCAAATTTACCTTATATTTTGTCCGGGATTTGGGTAACGCTCACCTTTACCTTGCTGTCGGCATTTCTCGGATTTCTCTGGGGAATCGTGCTGTCTCTGTTTAAGATTTCTAGCATTAAACCCCTGTTCTGGTTTGGTACTGCTTACACCTCGATTTTTCGAGGAACGCCGTTAATTTTGCAGTTGACTTTAGTTTATTTTGCAACGCCGCAGCTTACGGGCTATAATATATCTGCGCTGCAAGCTGGCGTGATTACTTTTTTTCTCAATTCTGGAGCTTATATTTCCGAGACGATCCGCGCCGGAATTCAAGCTGTAGATAAAGGTCAAAAAGAAGCCGCAGAATCCCTTGGCGTTCCCTACAAGCTGATGATGAGCGATATTATCTTGCCGCAAGCATTAAAAAATATTTTGCCTGCATTGGTGAATGAAAGTATTGCTTTATTGAAGGATTCAGCTTTGGTTTCGGTAATCGGCGTAGAAGATTTGCTGCGCCGCGCTACAATTGTGGGAGCAGAAAAGTATATTTACTTTGAACCTTTGATATTTGTCGGCGTAATTTATTATTTGATGGTGCTTAGTTTAACCTGGGGGGCCAATGTACTCGAACGCAGACTCCAAAGTAGCAGTTAAGGTCGATCGCCTGTATAAGTCTTTTGGGAATCTTAAGGTTTTGCGGGAGATTACCACGGAGATTCACAAAGGAGAAGTGATTGCCATTATCGGCCCTTCGGGGTGCGGTAAGTCTACTTTTTTGCGGTGTTTGAATTTACTGGAAGTTCCGACTTCCGGACAGATATACATCGACGGCGTGGATATCACTTTGCCGAAAGCCGATATTATGAAAATGCGGCAAAAAGTGGGGATGGTGTTTCAGCATTTCCACTTGTTCCCGCACATGACGGTATTGGAAAATGTCAACTACGCACCTGTAAAGGTGAAGCATATTGCTAAGAATGAGGCGCGTCTGAAGGGCTTAGAATTGCTGGAAAAAGTCGGTTTGTCAGACAAGGCGGATGTTTATCCTTCTAAGCTTTCGGGGGGTCAAAAACAGCGCGTGGCGATCGCCCGCTGCTTGGCCATGGAACCGGAAATTTTGTTGATGGACGAACCGACTTCTGCACTCGATCCGGAAATGGTGAAAGAAGTGTTAGATGTGATGAAAGCTTTGACGCAGACGGGGATTACAATGGCAATTGTGACTCACGAGATGGGTTTTGCGCGGGAAGTCGCCCACCGGATTTTGTTTCTCGATGGCGGAAAAGTCGCGGAAGATGTGCCGCCGCAGGAGTTTTTTAGTAACCCGAAGTGCGATCGGGCAAAGCAATTTCTGGAAAAAATGCTTTAATTCAAATTAACCTAAATTAACCTATTTTTACTTTATTTTCCCGCAGTTCGATCGATTCGCTATTCCCCGATTCCAGCGGGGGTTCAAACCCCCGCCGAGAGAGCGAAAGTCGGTTAAAACCGACTGAAAGAATTGGCGGAAATCAGCATCAATCCCAGTCCTCTTTGAGAGGACTTCCGCTTTCTCGACAGCGGGGTTCAAACCGCCGCCGAGAGAGCGAAAGTCGGTTAAAACCGACTGAAAGAATTGGCGGAAAGCAGCGTCAATCCCAGTCCTCTTTGAGAGGACTTTCGCTATGAGACAGGGGTTTTCAACCCCTGTCGG
>NZ_JAUBOJ010000206.1:0-12884 GCF_036700185.1 Microcoleus sp. BM001215392
CACTTTTACTTTGAGCGGATTAACCCGCCTCGGCCCAAGTACGCAGCTCTCTATCAAGAGAGCTAAACGCATTTGGGATTGCTTTTCTGAGAATGTTGTAGGAAGCATTTATGTCAGAATTAATTAACCGACCCGTCGATGTTTTGTACAAACCTCGCTTGATTCGCCTACCAGTGAATACAGGCTTTTTTCGGTTTTTCCATAAACAGGAATTGGGTCTAAGCCCAGGAAGTTAGCTTTGGAGGTAAAAGATTCTTCCTGAATGATTACTTTGATTCCGACCAGAAAAGCTTTGTATTCTAACATCTCAATTAATCGAGAGTGAGGAATACTAACAAAGTTTTGATTGGTTTGTTTACCTAGATTGATATCGGTTTTCCACTGTGCATTTTTGCCAATTACCAGCGTTCCAATTTGGTTCACTACCAAATGGTCAATAATTACACGACTGGCTTGATGCAAGTAATTATCGACTTTCTGATTGCGGCAGCGAGTTAAGCGTTGAATGCGTGACGAGGTTTTGCGCTCCCCTTTTAATTGAGATTGTAATTGTGATGAGCGTTTGTTGTAGAACTGGTTAATCGATTTCAATGGTCGCCCGTTAACCAACAGAGGGGTAAAGCCCGGTTGATTTGAAGTTAACGCCACTAAATTGTCCAGTCCCAAATCTATACCGGCTACAAAGTTGTTGTCGGGAGCGGTGGACTCCGGTTCATCATAAATTACCTCAATCACATAAGAATCACATTTCGGAATCAGTCTAACTTGACATATCCGCTCTGGATTTACTTTCGTTTTGATGAAAAGTTCAGTACCAGAAAGTTTAATGATTCCGTTCCTCAACTGTTTGCTGCTAATCGCTTGAATCGTGTAAACGAGAAGGTTTCTACCTTTAACCTTGTCTTTGTATTTAGGTAACTTTGGACGACCAGTGAATTTTGAAGAATCAACTTTGTAAGCTTTAAGGGCTTCAAAAAACGATTTCCAATTTTTGTCCAACACCATCAAGATTTGCTGACTTACTTTAGCTGGCATTGCCTGATATGATTCATGAAATTTCATCAATCGGTTCATTTCGTTGTAATTGACTCGGGCCCCACCCATAAATAAAGCTCTGACGAATGACGTAATTAGCGGCATTGTAGAGATTTTTGGATTTAAAGGCTAGTGAGTCAATTTGGGCGAAACGATGTTCTGTGGATTTGATGATATGTCTCTCTGTTAGCTGCATTTGAGACTTCCGTTGTTTGAGTTGTACTTATTCCTTGTTCAACACTCAGGGCAATATGATACCATTGTTGTCTATAATTGCTTATAAACTCAATGAAGTTTTACAATACGTATGGGAGCCAGAGCCAGTGCTGATAGGTTGGTAGCCGGGACGCACTGGCTTTCTGACGAATGTGATGTTCTCATCTCATACTACGGACAAATTTTGGTTAAGTAAAGTTAACCATAGGAATTCTGAAATCGGTACAGTGAATGAGTAGTGTGGGGGAAAAACTGAAACAGCGACGGCAATCGCTGTCTTTGACGCAACAGCAAGTTGCTGATGAATTGGGCGTGACTGTAACCACTGTGAAAAATTGGGAAGCGGGCCGACATATTCCAAAGTTGTATTTAGAACAGACGAAAGCATTGTGCGACCTGCTGAAGCTTTCCTTAGATGAACTGGTAGATTAACTTGCGGTTGCAGAAACTGCTGCGTGCAATAGCGGTATTGTATAATTTGATTAGCCTGGTTTTTAGAGTTTGTGACTAATAGCAACATGATAAGAGGTGCGCTTCCAGATGATATTCCCACCAATTTACAAGAACAAATACTGCTGCAAGACGCTAAGGCTCAACCTGCCATCATGATTCAAGGTGGCTCCAAGAGACCGCTAGGAGATGCTCCCAGATTGGTTGCACACTATGGCGGTCAGCCTGAAGATTGGTATAAAATGGCTAGTAACCAAACCGCGATTATCGAGGGATATGTGGCTGAAATCCATTGGTATAGAAATGCCAGCACTCTCCAAAATGTGGAGTACAAAATCAAACGTACATACCCCAAAATAGCACCTAAAAACCAGTGAGGTTAATATAATATGAAGATTCGCTGCATTGCCAACCAAGGGGCTTATCTGCCGGAAAATTACCTAAATACAGCCTTAGATATCACAAAAGAAACTGAATTTAAACTGATAGTAGGTAAAGAGTATATTGTCTACGCTATCTCGGAATGGCAAGGGAATTTATCGTATTGTATTTGCGACGAGCGGTATACTTATTATCCCATACACAATCCGGCTCCCTTATTTGAAATAGTCGATGCCAGATATTCTCGGTACTGGCAAGTGCAATTAGCAACTAACGGTTTGTTAGAGATTGCTTTTGAGCATTGGTTTTCCATACCTTATTTTTACGATAAACTAACGGACGGAGAAGAAGAAACTCTTTTGATTTTTGAGAAAATGAAAGAACTCATGGACGCTGAAGCTGCAATTCCTCAACCCCAACCTTTCTCAGTGGAGGAATTGCTCGCGATGCCGACCTTGCAGCCGGATCGACTAGCAAAAGTCCCTGGTTGAAATCATGTCAGACAATCAAAATGAACCTAGAGAATACGATGCAGTCAAAGGCGGTCAAAATTCAATTCCGGTCAATGCTGCGGTACTCGGAGGCATTTCTGGCGTTAAAAGCCGCTTGGCTTCGCCCGCGATCGAAGTTAGAATCGCCGCACTCTCTGAAGCGTTGAAATATGGAGAAGTAGGGGTAGATTTGATAATTGGAGCATTGCAGGATAAGTTAATGCAGGTGAAATCTGCTGCTTTTTCACTGCTGAAAGATAGGGATGAGGAGAAGACAAAACAATGTTTACAAAAGTATTTTCCTATCTTTGAATTTGATGTCATCACAGTCGATGCGTATGGAAAAGAAAACAGCCGCACTAAGTCATTTGCTCACTTTTTTCCTGAAGACTTAGGTAACTCAATTGTACTGGAAATGGTTTACATTCCTGGCGGCACATTTATGATGGGTTGCCCCAACGACGAAGAGGGAGTAAATTATCAGCAAAGTCACCAGCATCAAGTCACAGTACCCACTTTTTATGCAGGCAAACACCCCATCACCCAAGCACAGTGGCAAGCAGTCATGGGAAACAACCCATCGGATTTTAAAGGTGAAAAACGTCCTGTAGAAAATGTATCGTGGGATGATGCCGTAGAATTCTGTGGCAAACTCTCGCTACAAACCGGGAAAAAATATCGCCTCCTGAGTGAAGCAGAATGGGAATACGCCTGTCGTGCGGGTACAACAACCCCATTTCATTTTGGGGAAACCATTACCCCGGAATTAGTCAACTATAACGGATACGGGCCCTACGCAAAGGCCCCCACAGGACTTTCCCGTCAACAAACAACCGATGTCGGGAGTTTTCCCCCCAATGCCTTTGGACTGTGCGATATGCACGGCAATGTTTTCGAGTGGTGCAGCGATACGTGGCACGAAGACTGTAACGGTGGACCAACTGACGGAAGTTCCTGGGAAACTGACGGCATAAGGGATGGTCGAGTGGGGCGTGGCAGTTCCTGGTTCAATACTGCGATCTTTTGCCGCAGTGCCTATCGTGCCATGGGTTGGGTGGGCCTTCGCTCCCCGTTCGCCGGTTTTCGCGTAGCCCTGGATTTCGCGTAGTCTCCGTAGCCAGATTTCCTACTTATTTGAAAATATCTTTCCGCTTCTGCAATAGCAAAGTAGCGGTCAAATAAACTGCTGCGTGCAATCCTAAAATTCCCCAATTCAAAGCTAAGTTTTGCCAAGTCGGTTCGTAGACGGCGCTTTTCTCGAATAGCTGCGGTAAGATTGTACGATCGGGCAATTCGATCGGCTTTGGCACCATCGCGTTCACGTTAACCAAGCTACCGTAAGCCCCGACAGACCAACGGCTCACCGTCAACCACGACAGATACTGACCGATTTTCTCGATTTTAAACAAACTTCCCAGACTGAACAAGACTCCCGAAAAAATAATCTGCGGCACTAACAGCAAAGGCAAAGCACTGTTGGCCTGACTGCCATTCTTTACAAACGCCGATACCATCAACCCCAAACTCATGCTAGCCAGCAGCGTTAAAAATGTCGTAATTGCTAAACCCAGCGCCCAAGAAATTGCATCGGGATTCGGCTGTTTAAAGCCAATTAAAATTACTGCGGTCATCAGCACTGTTTGCAGCAGTGCCAATCCCGCCAGCACTAGAATTTTGGAACCGACATAGGGCAGCAAACCTAAATTTACCAATCTTTCTCGCTGATAAATTGCCGATTCTTTAACAACTTCTTGCAAAGAACTTGACAAGCCGACCCAAATAGCTGCGGATGTAAATACAAACAAAATTCGCAGTGCTAAAAAAGCCAGGGCTGGGTCATCTTCTGTACCAGTAACTAATGGCTCTACATCTTTGATTCCCGCCAGCAAAATCGGGCAAACGGCCGCAGTTAACAGTCCCAGACCAACATTAATCGGGTCGCGTAAAGTTAGCTGAAAATAGCGATGGGCGAGCAATAAAAGTTGTTTAATTGCGGAGACTCTGGCGGGTTGGGAAAGTTTCGCGGGAGGAGCTTGTTTTTGCGGTGCTTTTGGACTCAGGGGCGCGGCAATGTAGCGTTGGTGATAAGCGGAATTGCGATATTTGTTTGCCCATTCTTTGATAACTGTTTCGCTGGTTTCTAGCTGGTTGTAGATTTTGGCAAAGTCTGCTTGACCTACTCCAAAAAAGTTGGGGGCATCTGCTGGCGGGCCGAAGTAGCAAAGGTAGCCGTTGCGGCCGAGAAAAACTAGCCGATCGCACAAATTGACATTTGCTGTAGCGTGGGTCACTAAAACCACCGTCCGCCCTTTATTTGCCAACTTTCGCAGCAGTTCCATCATTGTTTTATCCAACCCAGGATCGAGTCCGGAAGTCGGTTCGTCCAAGAAAAACAACTTTGGATCTGCCAACAACTCGACACCGATGCTAACCCGCTTTCTCTGGCCGCCGCTGAGTTTTTTGATCGAAATATCCCGCTTGTGCGACATATCAATATCTGCCAGCGTCTTTGTCAAAGCTTGCTCGACATCAGTATCCGGCGGCAGTCGCAATTTAATTGCATAAGTCAGGGCTTCTGCGACGGTCAATTCGCCGTGAACTACATCATCTTGCGGTACGTAACCGATTAAAGAACTGTAGGATGCAAAGTTTTTTCGCAATTCTTCTCCGTTGACATAAACTGCGCCGCGAGTTGTGGTTTCAATTCCCAGCAAAGTCCGCATTAATGTAGATTTTCCCGCGCCGCTACCTCCGACTAATGCCACTAACTGTCCGGGTTCAATTGTTAGGGAAATATCGTTAACAAAAGGTCGAACTAAGTTAATTGCTTCTAAGCGGATCGGATTTCCCGGATCGAGGACGGTGATTTCTTCATTTTGATAAATTAGCAGAAAAGGGCCGATGCGAATTTTGGCACCTTCGGTTAAAACGGCTGTTTTTTTGACGCGTTGGCCGTTAATAAATACGCCGTTGGCGCTGGTGTCTGTGAGAATGTATTCTCCGCGTTTGTTGGAGTCGATCGTACAGTGGGTGCGGGAGACGATCGGCGAATTTAACTCTAGTGTAGAAGTGCGATCGCGCCCCAAGACGACCGATCGATTTCTCAGAGACACAGACTCCCGCGAACCCAAAACGGCCAGCGCCGGACTTCCGGGATTGAAATAAGTTACCCGCACCGGATTTCTCAAATCTTTACCGACGCGCAACTCGACTCCGTGCTCCAAAACCCAGCCTTGATTCGGAGTTACAGGAGTTTCAGCAGGAAGTACAAATAACCCGCCAGTGCTCGGTTTGACGCCATCACCGTCATAGATGCGGTAGTCGTCTCCTTCTTGGCGCAAAATAGCTTGACATCTCGACAGTTTCTCCCAGTCTTGAGGAACCAGCAAGTCAGCTTTGTCGGGAGCTCGCCCCAGTGCGTGTTCAGTCTTTGTCAGTTCCAAGCGTACCACTTCGCCTTGATAGTCGATTTCTAAATAGGGGCTGGCGATTAAATTTGTTTTTTTGTGGGTGTAACCTGTCATAGGATTTTAGGTTTGAGATTTTTGATTTTAGATTGGGCGAGAATTCAGTATTCAAAACATGAGTAATGTTATATCATGTTTAATAATCAATGCTGACAAGCACCGCACTAATTCCCAGCTATCCCAAATTAGATAGCTTCCAGGAAGCTGCTTTGGCACTAGATACTATTTCTACCAAGCTAATTCCTCATACCATGAACTACAGCTACTGTATTAATCCCAATTGCCGCCATTCAGAAAATATTGATACTATCAAGTTTTGCCAAAGCTGCGGCTCAAAGTTGTTAATAGACGAACGCTATCGGGTAATTACTATTTTGGGACAAGGAGGCTTTGGCAAAACTTTTGAAGTCAGAGATAGAGACCAAACTCGGAAAGTTTTAAAAGTTCTGATTAACAACGATCCTTTGGGGGTGGAACTGTTTCAGAGAGAAGCTCATGTTTTGCAGCGGCTGAAGCATCCAGGACTCCCGAAAGTAGAACCCGATGCCTATTTTACTTTCAAGCCTAACGATACAAGCAATTTGTTGCACTGTCTGGTGATGGAGAAAATAGAAGGTAAGGATTTGCAGAAGTGGTTGGAATCTCACAACTACCAACCTATTTCCTCGGAAGTCGCTATCGACTGGTTGACGCAACTGACGGAAATCTTGAATCTCGTTCACAATCAAAATTATTTTCACCGGGATATTAAGCCACAAAATATTATGTGCCGCTCTAACGGGAAATTAGCCTTGATTGATTTTGGGGCGGTGCGGGAATTCACAGAAACTGTTCACAGAAACAGTGGAGAGGTGACAAGAATTTCTTCAGCGGGTTACACTCCGCCGGAACAAAGAAATGGCAAGGCTGAGCCGCGATCGGATTTTTTTGCTTTGGGCCGGACTTTTGTGTATTTGCTGACGGCTCAAGAACCGAGAATTTTGCAGGACGATCCGCGATCGGGTAAATTGATTTGGCGGACTTTGGCGACTCAAGTATCGAAGCCGGTAGCGGATTTGGTGGACGATTTGATGGCTCATTTTCCGAACGGGCGGCCGAAAGATACGCAAGTTCTTTTACAGCGTTTGGGTAAAATGGTCGATCGAACATTTACATCTACCACTACGAAAACTCGTGCATTTACTCTGGGATGGAAGCCCGCTTTAATCGGACTCGGAGTTGCAGGGGCGATCGCAGCTTCCGCCTTCGCAATGCAAAATTTCTCTAAAAGTCACTCGGAAAAGTTATTAATTTATCAAAGTTCTGCCCATAATTTTAAAATCAAGTATCCCGATAAGTGGGAAAAACAAGAGTTACAAAACCCAGTTATTAACGATGTGGTTGTATTCATTGCACCCAAAAAAAGTTCTGCCGATTCTTATCAAGAACAAATTACTATCAGTATCGAAGATTTACAACACAAGCCAATGTCGCTCGATCAGTACAATAAGTTTTCTCTCGCTCAAATTAAAACTAATTTTACTGATGTTAAAATATTAGAAGAAAAATCTAAAACCGTGGCTAACAATCGAGGGTATACTGTAGTTTTTGATGATAAAGACGGACAAACTAATACCAAAAAAATGCAAACTTGGACGTTGATGAATAATAAAGCTTACGTAATTACTTACACGGCGGAAAAATCAGAGTATTCGGAATATTTGAAAACTGCTGAAGCCATGATGAATTCCTTGGAAATTAACTAATTACGTTGTTTTTAGCAAGCAATGCTAGTCCTTATTTTTTAAGATAAGAGAGGACTAAAGTCCGAACGATCGAACTAATTCGATCGTGCGGACTTGGGTCCTTATTTTCCAAGATGAGAGAGGACTGAAGTTCTCACTACGAACCTGCTTGATTTTGCCACTTTTTGCCGAAATCAGTCAGCGTTTCTTTGGGAATTTGCTGTTGCAACCATTCCAAAGCTCGATTTTGGTGGGGGTGGAGACCGGTGCGATCGTACACTTTGCAAACATCCACCAAATTTATCGGTTTGTTACCTGCTCTTGCGATCAATTGAGTGCGCCACTCTTGGGCAAATTTCTCCATGGTTTGCGCAGAAATTCGACCCTGCAACCACTCTAATGCTCTCTCTTGGTGGAGAGTTTGACCCGTGAGGTCGTAAGTGTTGCAAACATTTACTAAGCTCAAAAACCCGATCGACCCGGAGGCCCTAGTTTGAGGTGGATTTACTCTGGCTGCGGGAGTAGGTGCAGGCCTTGTCGCAGGTGCAAGCTGGGTTACTACGTTTTGCTGCGGCAAACTGCTGGCTGTCTTGCGTTCGGTACCCACACCGCAAGCTAAATTATTTCTGCCGTAAGTCGGATCGGAAGGGCGAACATTGATTGCTGTTGTGGCTTCGCAGACAATCGAGACAGTCGCCGGATTGCTTAAACTGGCGTTTTCCTCCAAGAAAATTGCTCCCACATAAGCTTTCTTGTCGGCAGACTTAGGTATTGCGTAGTGAAAAGCGCCTCTGGTAGTGGTGCGAATTGCGAAGTTGTAATCCTGTGGCAATAAAATACTAAAGCTTTTGGCGATCGACGGCACAGAATTGAGAAAATCGCGGTTGCGAACCACATAGGTTTGCTGGCCGCGAACCATTGAACTAATTGCCGACTCCGCAGGTGATTGTGCTTCTCTAGCGACAATGGGTTCTGGTTCTGGCACTAAAGCCTGCGGCTGTTGTACTTCCGGCGGCTTGGCTGCGGGTGCGGGCGCTGGTGCTGGTGCGGGCGCTGGTGCGGGTGCGGGTGCTGGTGCTGGCGCTATCGGCGGTGGGGGTGCTATTGGTACGGGGGGGTTCTGGGCTGAGGTCGATCGAGCGTCGCGACTTATTTGGCCGCGTCTCGCCAGAAATATCTCAAAAGGAACGCCGTAATTCTCTACAGCCTGTTGAAGCCGCACGTCAGCTTTGCCGTGAGTTGCTACCACACGGCCGTTGCTGTCGAGCACCGGGCCGCCGCTCATACCGGGGAGAGAGGCGCCGTCGTAGGATAGTTCGTAACCTTCACGAGAACCGGGGGCTCTACCGTTGACGTTGGCAGGGTAAAAGCGGTAGCCGCGTTTGGTATCAAATTGTCCGGGACTGGGATAGCCTGCTACATAAACTGTTGACCCAGGCTGCAAATTTGCAGAGGTCGCAGTTTGAGCGACTCCGTAGTTATTCTTGCTTTGGAACTGCAACACTGCTAAATCTGTTCCCGGCACGTTTATGGCTTCGTAGATTTTGTAGCGCATCCCGTCGCCAGTTTGAATAAAGCATTCACCAGTAGTTGCTACGACGTGATTGGCAGTGAGGACAGTATAATTTTCACCTTGACGCTCAATTATCGATCCCGATCCCTGACAGTCGCCAGCGATCATTACTGTAAATTTTTTGGCAATTTCCCCGATTTCGGTTCGTTCTAGTGCTGTTGCTGGCAAAATTTGCGCTGAGACGACGATCGCCACCGCCCCTACCAATGTTGTTGAAATTCTGCTATAAAATTTTGTCATTGTCCAATTATTTAGTTTAGTTTAAGCAATAGTAGGGCGGGTTTGTAGATATTTTCGATCGCTCAAATCGCCCCCAAGCCAAAGCACGAAATATCGCACACTCAATCGCGCCTATTTTTTCACAGAATTAGTTGTCATTTCCAGCCCTGAAGGTGCTAGCTGCTTGAAAGTGTCGATCGGAATTCCCCAACTGTACTTGCTCATCTCCTCCCGCAACGCTGCATTCGGTTCAGTGCCGTCTTTATACTGATAGGGGTCTCCCCACAACGGGTAAGCATGGACGCCGTTAACGCCCACCAGCTCGCCGCGAGAGTTCAGCAGCGGCCCACCGCTCATGCCTTTTTCTATATCGTTGGTGTAACCAATTTGATAGCCGCCTTCCAAAGCTTTGTCGAGCACCCGCCAAACTTTGCCGGTTTTGAACACAAATCCTCGGTCTTTTAAACCTTCTTCTGTAAAAGGAAAACCGCCTGCAAATACTGCATCCCCAACTTTCGGCACAGCACCCGGCTTGGCTGTGCTGTATTCAGTGCTGCTAGTAAAGCGCAACAATGCTAAATCGTTGCCTTTAAAATTAGCGTCTTTGACGAAGGTTGCAGAGTAAATTTTATTGTCTGGAGTTTGGATTTGGTAAGGAGCTTTTCCGGCTTTGAGGACGTGTTCGTTAGTCAGTACGGTGTACTGCGAGCCCTGCTTGCGAATGGCGATTCCTGTTCCTGCAACTTGTCCAGACAATCGCACCCTGACAGCTATAGACTCAGCTTGCTGCTGCAATCGCTGTTGCGACATTTCTCCTTTGAGTTGTTTTAAGGAATTTTTGGCAGGCAGAAGTTGTGCCGGCAGCACCATTGAGATGCCGCTGATACAAGTTGCCAAGATTAGTGAACGCCAATCCATGTTTGTTTAGCTCGCAGTTTCTTTGCTACTTTTACCACAAACGCTCGTTGTCTGGTGGTTCGTTTTCAAACAATAGATTGAGATTGACATTAGCAAAGCCATTTTCGTATGTTACCAGTTGCTTTTCCCCACTCAGGTAAAGCGGCTGCTTGGAGGCGCGGTTGCGCGTGTTGAGCATGTCTTCGAGAATCTGGTTGGCATTGTTGGGCCGGGGTACTGTCAGCACTACTGCTTCGGGACTCGAACAGTTGCCGCTACCTCTGGCTTTATCGACGCACAATACTTGTTGACCGTTGAAAGTCCCCGCTCTCATGAAGTTGAGCTGTCCGTTGTCGTTAAACCGCTGGAATCGAGACGATACGTCTTCGCAGCGCCGCTTGGGAGTCCACCCGGAAGCTGAGAAAGCTTCATTGTTCCAAACTATCAGGGATACGGGGCCTTTAGCGGCCGTGCGGACAATGGTTGCTGGTTTGCCTTCGCTAATCCCGCAGAAAAATTGATTTCTGCTTTGAGCTTGGCTCGGCTGCGAGAAGACAGCCAACGTACCCATAACGATCGCGGCGGCGGCAGTGCCAAATAACGGTTGTCTCATGGGGTAGCCTATATAGTTTTAATCAATGACAGTTTTTTACGTTCTCTCCTGTTAAACTCGATCGAGTTAAAAGGAGACCCCTTGTCGCATTTAGTTATTAAATCTAGCGACCCTTAACATTTAACTCTACAGTATTCAATAATATTAGTCAATCTGCTTGCCGCAACTTTTTGATGATTAGCTGCCTGTTCTGAGCCTCGCCGAAGCCCGCCCCACAATCATATTTAATCTTTTTTTGTGGAACAAGCTTCTAGACTGTTTTTGTAGAACAGGCTTCGACGCTGTGCGATCGCTCGCACTTTTGTCAACCGTTTAGGTAATAATCCCGAGTGCCCTTAGCATTCATCGCTTCTCCGAGGCGGTACAAACCGTACACGTATGCCGCGGTTCTCATACAAACCGACAATTCCTGAGATTTTTGCCAAATTGCCTCAGTTTCCTCGACCATTTTGTGCTGCAACCGCCCGTTAACTTCCTCCAGCGTCCAATACAGCCCGCTGCGGTTTTGCACCCACTCAAAATAACTCACTGTCACGCCGCCTGCATTGACTAAAATATCAGGGATTACCTGAATCCCCCGGGCTTCCAAAATCAAATCAGCAGCAGAATCAATCGGCCCGTTAGCCACTTCAAAAATAAACTTAGCCTTGACATCATCGACATTTTGTGCAGTGATTTGATTCTCTAAAGCTGCTGGAATTAACACGTCTACATCTAATGCTAAAAGTTGCTCGTTTGTCAAGACTTCGTGTTCGACAATATTGCAGACAGAACCTTCGCAGTAAATAGCTTTGATACCTTTGTTAGATTCTTTGAAACGCCGAATGCTGGGAATGTCCAGCCCTTGTTTCGCATAAATTCCGCCTTGGGAATCGCTGACAGCCACAACTTTGTAACCTGCTTTCCAGAGCAATTCTGCTAATTCTGCTCCGGCATTGCCAAAACCTTGTACTGCTACAGTTGTCTCGCCCGGAATTCGGTTAAATTTAGGCAGGAGATTTTGAATTACAAAAAAAGCGCCCGTTGCGGTGGCAGTATCTCTACCCAAACTACCGCCGATTGTGACTGGTTTACCTGTTACTACCGCCGGACTTAGCTGCCTTTTAATAATACTGTACTGATCCATCATCCAACCCATAATCATGGGATTGGTGTAGACATCCGGTGCGGGAATATCGATATCGGGGCCGATGAAATCTGCGATCGCATCCACGTAACCCCGGCTCAACCTTTCCAATTCGAGTTTGGACAATTCTTTGGGATTGACAGTAATTCCGCCCTTAGCTCCCCCAAACGGTATGTTGAGAACTGCACATTTAAATGTCATCCAAAATGCCAAGGATTGCACTTCATCGAGGGATACTTTCGGGTGGTAGCGCACTCCTCCTTTGGACGGCCCTCTGGTATCGTCGTAGCGCACGCGATAACCTTGGAAAATTCGCAGGGAGCCGTCGTCCATCCGCACGGGAATTGATACTATTAAACTGGATTTGGGATGTTTTAGCCGCTCGATTGTATCCTCGGAAAGGGATACATATTTTAAGGCTCGTTCTAATCGGCGGCTGGCATCGGTAAATAGTGATTCAGACATAATAACAGTTGACAGTTGACAGTTGACAGTTGACATAATAACAGTTGACAGTTGACAGTTGACAGAAGGAAGAAGCTAGAAGCTAGAGGAAAGACGGGAAAAGGAAGGAAGAAGAAGGGTGCATCTGGCGCAAGGAAAATATATCGCTCCGGGGCGAAGCATGACCGCAGTCAATATGAGATTATAACTAATAACTTATATCCGGTCATGCTTCTTCAGGCTTCAAA
>NZ_JAUBOJ010000207.1:0-12826 GCF_036700185.1 Microcoleus sp. BM001215392
ACAGTCCGAGATTTCCACAGATATTCGCACAGTCCGACAGTCCGAGATTTCCACAGATATTCGCACAGTCCGACAGTCGGAGATTTCCACAGATATTCGCACAGTCCGACAGTCCGAGATTTCCACAGATATTCGCACAGTCCGACAGTCCGCCAGGGGTTGAAACCCCTGTCTCATAGCGAAAGTCCTCTAAAGAGGACTATGGAATCGTATTTTATTGGTAATTTTTAACTCACAACCAGGAGCATTTTGAATAAATTCTTCAGTCCTCTTCAGAGGACTTTAGCTATGAGGCTGGGGTTTAAACCCCAGCCGGACTTTCGCTCTCTCGGCGGGGGTTTAAACCCCTGCCGTACTGTCGGATTGTGCGAAGATATGACTGCGGAACCATTATCAAAAATATTACCATTTTTTTCTGAAATTGACAACGATAAAATAGAGAAAAAGCCGATACATATCGGCTAAAATTATCTCTAATATTAGTTGTTATCTCATGGTGAAAAAGCTAAAATATAGATAACTTACAAATAAATCTTGCTATCTATGAAAATACAATCTTCGGTCTTAGTCCACCTGGGATTTGGCAAATATGTACGATCGGACAAAGTGACAGCAGTAATCCCAATTGAAGCAGAACGCGGCCCCGGACGGCGCACTTTCGTGCACGTAGACGGCGAAGCAGACCCGATCGTTGCTTCGCGCGCTGAAGACACAATTGTCCGCGATTTGGTGCAGGAACCGCGCGAAATTACTCAAGCTCGCCAGCAACAAGAAATCCTCCAAGATTTGCTGGCAGATTTGAACAATGTTAACGTTACCGTGCGCCGAATTAGTCGCGATGAAGGCGGACTCGACCTCGAACTTTTAGAGCGCCGCATTCGCCAAATCTTAGAAGCATAAAAACAAAAGATGGTTCGTAGTGAGGACTTTAGTCCTTCTTCGCTAACAAAAGATGGTTCGATCGTTCGGAATGCGAGTCCTTCTTCGCTAACACTTAAGTTCTGAGGACTGAAGTCCTCACTACAAACCTTATTATGGATTTGTCTAAAAGTTAATTCTCCTTCAAAACAACTTCGATGTCCGCTAAACCGGTGAGTTTTTCGACCAGTGGCTCTTCTTCAAGTCGCGGTATGAAAATAGTTAAACCTCCGGGAATGCACTCAATTGAAAGCGGAGTCATGCCGACAATTTCTCCATCTACAACCACTTTTTGAGCAGGATCGGCACTGATTTTTACTTTTTTGGCGCGCAAATAACCGATGTCGTCGCGATCGGTAGGATTGCCGCTCAACGCTGTTTGCAAGAGGTGATAGGAAGCTGCGATCGCCCCAGCTTTATTTTGAGGCGCCACCAGCGTCACGTCCAGCAAGCCGTCATCAAAAATAATCCCGGCCGGGCCTTGAGCTAAAATCGATGTAGGCGGCGCTGCATTCGCCACTGTCACGGCCACAGCAGTAACGGTGATGATTTTATCTTCGGTTTCGATTTCGGCTTCAAATCTTTCTAAATTATTTAACTGTTTGATTCCCGAGAGAATGTAAGCCAGCATTCCCCAGCGATTCTTCATTTCGCGATCGGCCAATTCGACAGTTTCCGCCTCAAAACCCACTCCAGCTAACAAAACCATCGGCATTTTACCGTTACACATTCCCGCATCCACCACCCGCGTCAACCCTCCCAAAATAGTTTCGCAGGCGGTTTGGATAGTATTCGGAATATCCAAAGCATTTGCAAAAGCATTCGCAGTTCCCCGCGAAATAATTCCTAAAGGGATATTTGTCCCCACAATGGCGCCCGCAACTGCTGATAATGTGCCGTCACCACCGGAAGCAATAATTTCCTGAACTCCTCTAGCAACTGCTTCGCGGGCGAGTCGATCTGCGTCTAATTCTGGGGTGGTCAGCCGAATGTCTAAGTCAATAAACGGCTCTAACATTTCTTGAATTGTTGCTAAGTCTTGGTCGGGGTCGCTATTGCCGGCGACGGGATTGAAGATTAGGCAAGCTGAACGTTTCATATTTGGTAATAGGTAATTGGTAATGGGTAATTGCTGAACTAAAACCCTCGATCTTTTTCGTTTGTATCGAAGTTTCGATCCCCCTAAATTCCCCTTAATAAGGCTTACTTTGAGTGTTCTTGTCCCACCCCCTACTCCCCTTATTAAGGGGGGTTAGGGGGGATCGAGACTCAACTATAACCCGGATTTAGACATGGTTTTAACCTTAAGTTTACACAAAGGAAATGCCCGCCAAACTCCGACAACAGCCCTCACCTATTTTTCAGAGGTTTAATTAAGATTTGACAAAAGTCCACTCTAACTGTTTTCTAGGAGCATTGTGCAAAGCTTCCTTGATTTCCTGGTTGCTGTCGAACTTGACTCTATCCAAATGGCACGCTTCGACGTTCACAGTAAACTTATCGTCTTCAAAAGGCCAAGGAGTTACAGTCACCAGTTCGTTACTGTTCTGTACAATATCGTAGCGCTTGCCGTCCGGGCCGACACTAATTTCTAACGCTCGTTCTCCGGCGGGCAACTCGCCACTGCAAAGAATTAATGATAGCCGATCGCACCACTGGAAAAAAGCATAAGCCGATTCTGCCTCTTTTTGAGAAATTTTCAACTCCTCGCGCCATTTTTTTTGATTGGCGAGTTGTTCGTCGAGAAATTCGTCGAGTTCCTTCGACTCTCCCCGCTTACCTTCATTCAGATAGCTCATGTGCATCGAAATCAGCATTGCTACCCACCTACCGCGATAGAGGGAATTCTCGGTCATTCCTCGCATTTTAGGCACAGAAGTTTCCGTGTCCAAGGTAAAATCTAAGGGCGCGCCCGCTTCAGTCAAGATATCTTCTTCCCATTCTTTCTCTAAATCGTCGTGGTGGGAAATGGCGGCGATGGTTTCGTAAAGGCGAACCGGAGATTTCGATCGCTTCCACTGTCCGCCAAGTTGGGCGGCGAGCAAAGCGTGGGCGCGGTGGTAAATAATTTCCCAGCCAGTAGCGGTTAAGTTAGCAATCATTGATTTTTTTTCCTGAATTAAGTTGAGTGCAAAAATTGAATATTTCCGCGTTTGAGACAGAATCGAGAGAGTTTAAAACTCAGGAATTAAGCCGTTGGCTTTGGGAAAACAGCATTTGGTTCGATCGTTTGGACTTTAGTCCAGCATTTAGTTTGTAGTGAGGACTTTAGTCCTTCTAAAACTGAGGACTGAAGTCCAAACGATCGAACCTAGGAACGAAGTTAAATGACAAAAGGTTCGATCGCGATTTCCTGCCATTTCCCCTCAAATCGTTCGACAACCAAAGGTCGAACTCTGAACTTGGGGGGAGTCCCGTCAAGCACATCAATCCGCAAACACGAATAAGGACGACGTTTGTGGGAACCTTCGCCGCTGCGGCCGACAAATAGCAAAGATTCCGCTACCCGGTGGCTGGCTGTTTCAGAACCAGCCTCGCGCGCCAACCGATAAGCTTCCGGACTCGATCCTTCCTGCAATATCGGCCCTTCCGGGCGCTGGCGGCGGAGGCTGTGGCCGCTTCCCCCGCAGACAATCCAATTAATCCCAGAGTCGCCGTGTCCGGTATCCCCAGTGCGCAGGTATTCCAAACAGTGGGCGTGGCCTGTGAGTACCAAATCTACTAGGGGACGACCCCGCGCTGCTTTCCCAACTGCATCGGCCACCGCGTCGAGTACCTCGCGCAACCGCAACCGCACCGCCAAAGTTTGAGCTTGATTCCACTTTGTCGCCTCGGTGACGTAGGGGGGATGGTGCAGGTAAATTACCCGCCCCCGCACGTCTGAATCTGCCCAAGATGCAATCAATCGCCTTTTGAGCCATTCGAGCTGTTCCACGTCCGTGGATGCTGTTCTGTCGGGGGACAGTTGTTTGTCGATATCCATCAGCATTTCGTCAACTTGCTCTAATTTGGCGCGCAAGTCGTCTAGCTGTTCGGCTGCTTCGGGAATTTCCGGGTTGAGCCGATCGGACATTTCGAGCATTGCCAATTTTTCTTGTTCCAACTTTTGCCGATCGAGTTCCAAATTTTGGCGGTGAATGTCGCCCTGTTTGGTTTTCGGGATCGGTAAGGGTTCGTTGAAGGTATTGGAGTCGAGGGCGAAGAAGTCGATACCCCCGCTGCGAAACGTGTAATAGCGGTTGGGTAAGCGGGTAAAGCGTCCGGGTTGGTAGCGGATGCAGCGGCCTGTGCTGGTGCTGGCGGTGTAGTGGGCGTCTAGGTGGCGATCGAGTTCTCCCGGCAATTTGTGGGCCTTCAGGTAGTCCAGAAAGGCTTTCGCGTAGGCATTTCCGATCTCCGAACCGTGCCACCCGACATCGAGATCCAACTTGGAACCCAGCAGCCTCCGCAGCGGCAAAGCTGTCGCCGACAGAATGCCGTAGAATATGGGCAAGTCGTAGTAGTCGTGGTTTCCCGGTACGGGCAAAAACGGAAAGTTAAACACCATGCGATCGTAAGCAATCCGAGACGGGTGCTCGCCGCCCACTAGAAACTCGCGGTAGGGGCGAATAAAGTTTTGCAAGTAATATTCGCTGGAACCCACCAGATAAACTACATCGCCCGTATGCAGAGCAAAACGGCAACTTTGGCGTTCCGAGAGCATCAACTCGGCAACTTGGCGCTGGGGGTTGTGCCCGCGGTGGTTGCCGGTGCCGCTGTCGCCTGCGACTAAAAACGAAAATTCAGGACTGTCATCGGTTCGATCGTCCAAAACCATCTTAGTTTGGTCAATTCCCCGATCGGCGATCGACTTTTCTTCCCACCGCACCCGCTCGTTCATTTTGCGGATTTTGACTGTTATTCGCGGGTCGGACACGAATTTCACGCCACCTAGTCTCCCTAATTGCTCAGTATCCTAGTTAATTTTGTAGCGATCGATCGAGTTTTTACCTCTGTCTAAAAGCTGAACATCGCTCGATCGCTGGCGTGTGCGGGCTAAAATCAGGTTTCTGCTTGCCCTGGAGTCGATCGAACCCAGATTTATCCATAAAACCGGTTTTTTTGAAAGTTGGCGATAGTTGCGGTTGTTAACTCACAATTGTTTAACCAAAATGCAACTGCTTTGCCTGCGTTCCAAACCGCGATAGTCATAAGTCATTCCCAATCCTTTAATTTTTCAATCTACAATCTCAAATCTCAAATTTAAAATCTAAAATTGTATCATCAGTCAAATCTAATGTTATTGATGATACAGAACCTTTTAGTTCCCAGAATCGCGGCAAATTTTGAATTTTTAATTCTCTTCTCCCGCTCTCTCCCTCTCTCCCTCTCTTCCTCTCTGGCTTTTACCCCCCGATCCGATTATGGACAAAACCAAGTTTTGAGTCAGGAGCGATGGCACGATCGCAGCGCGTTTTGATACCATTCAATCAAGCCCAAGACAATCAGGGAATGTAGTGGAGGTGCCTAAATGGAGCTTTTCGGAGAACAAAAACGGTGTCTGGATGCTTTGGTAGCGTCGATCGAGCAATTGGGAGGTCGAGCAGATATTCCGAAGCTGGAGCAGATAGCAGAGCTGATCATTCAAACGATGAGGGGGCCTTGGCGCTACTTTCACACGTCGGAACACATTTTTGAGGTGGGGGGGTCAGTCGATCCGATCGAGGTGCTCGCTGCGCTGTTTCACGACCTCGTTTACGTGCAAGTCGATCAGGGCGTAAGTTTCAATATCAGCAGCGCCCTTTGTCCTTTTGTCAAAGAAGTGCGATCGCAGTTAGTGATTAGAGATGAAACCGAACTACCCGACGATACCATGTATCACCTCATGGCCTCTGTGTTTGGGTTTGCTCCTGGTAAAACTCTCTCTCCGTTTGCCGGCCAAAACGAATTTTTGAGTGCGGTGATTGCTGCTAAATCTTTGGAGCCTTTTTTGCCAGCAAGTGCGATCGCCGAAATCGCCGCTTGCATCGAAGCTACGATTCCTTTTCGTCCGATTTCGCCCAGCGGTTTGAGCGCGATCGAACTTTTGCACCAGCGCTTAGTCAGTGTAAATCGTGACTTTAATTTCCGATGGACTGATGCCCAAATCGCAGAAATTGTCAAGCGTGCTGTGAGGTTAGCAAATCGGGATGTAGAGAATTTTGCCTCGGCAAACTCCTCTAATTTCTTAGACAATACCTGGAATTTGATGCCGGAAACCAACCACGAATTGAGCAATGTCAATTCCTATACAGTTGCCGGATACCGCAAATCTCTGCAAAAAATGGAAGGGTTTTTAAACTTCCTCAAACCCGAACTGGTTTTCCAGCAGTTTATGCAAGAGCCGGGCGATGCAACCTACGCTCACATGATTGCCCAAACCAGGAAAAATATCGCAGTTGCTAAACTATATCTGGGTATCAAACTAATTACCATTGCCATTTTAGAAGCTCTTTCCTACCGTTTGGGTCGCGACATTCCGCTTTCTACGATGATGGGAGAATTGCGCACACCAGGATTTAAAACATCAGTTTTGGAGGACTATTTACCCAACAGACAGATCGCTTACCCCTTAGAAACTCAGTTGGAAAAAGAGGTTTTAGATTTGTTGGCAATAGGACGCAATCAAGAATCTCCCTATGATATTAAAAACTCTCCCGTGGCTACGTTTATTATCAAATCTATCGGCTTTGCGGAAACAGAAAACTTTTTGAAGAAAGCTCAAGAGTTTTTTGCCGGTCATATTTCCTCAGAACAGTTTCTGTCTTACTGCGCTCCCGATGTCATCGATACCATCTCCTCCGGGGTGATGAAACTCTTTGAAAGCAGGAAGACAGCTTTAGGGAAAGTTAAGTTAGCTCACCAAACAGTGTCTTAGCAGATGTTTGCAAAATCATGACTTACGCACAGGCTAATTTTATAGGTGCGCCCGCCCTACACCTTACGCCGATAATTCCCGCGTAAAAACTATTTTTGCGTAAGTCCTGATTCACAAAAAGCAGACTTGACTCCTCACGCTCTCTCCCGCGAAATTAACCTAACATCAGCATGACTGGCTTTGCCAGTTTTTTACTCTTTTCTTTCAATGATAATTGTCATGTGAGCGACTAATGCACCGATCGCTCCTACTGCTGCAATCACTGGAAACAAAGTCGCACTGATGACTCCGCCCACTACTCCCACGGTCAGAGGAACTTCTACCAAAATCCTTCCCTCTTCATTTTTGATAATCAGGCGGCGGATACTGCCTTCGTGAATCAGCTCTTTCACTTTAGCAACTAAATCGTCGCCGTTAATCTTCAACTCTTCGACGCTAACTTTGTCCTGACTATAAACAGGGGTTTCTAAAGGAGTCGCTTCAAAGTTAACCTGAGTAACTTTTTCGGCAGAAACTTTTCCCGATACAGGTATTGATTCGAGTTCTCTTGCCCCGACAGGTTCTTGCAGGCGATCTGTAGGTGTGTCCATTTTTGTTCTCCTTTTGGATAAAAGTATTTTTGTATAGAATTCTTTAAAAAGATAACACGCAACTTTTGTCGATCAATCATACTTTTGGGTGATATTAAGGCATTTACGGTGAAGGTACGTAGATGACCTCAGAAACCGGGTTTCTGCGAAAATTTTTGGTAACTCAACGAAAAAAATCCGATAAACCCGGTTTCTCGCCCCCCATTTGTCTGAGACTGAAACTCTCTGTGCTTGTGCCGCTTGGTTAACTGTCTGGATATCGCCCTCGCAGCGCAAGAGCCTCCAAAAACCTCCGATCGATACAGCCACAGGATTAGAGCTACTTTCACACTTTGAGATATTCAGACTCAGCCGATGTACAGGTTGAAATACTGACATTGTACTGAAAGTGCGATCGCCCTGCCGTTTATAGACTTAACACATCTCGTTCGGCAAACCGCACATGGAAACCGTCGCTTGCTTCTCTCCAATGTCATTTCAATTTAGCTCAGTGCGATCGCCCAAAAAAACCAGACCTCCTGAGGTTCCTCCCAACAACATCCTAGAGTTTTTAATGAGAATTGCCTAAAATAAAGGGGAAGCAGAAGTAATTATGACAGAAATATTATCGCAACCAAACCAATTATCTCAACTTGAAGTTGAGGTTGGGGCAAATTCTGGTAAAATAGAATTACTTCCTTCTGCTTCCCCTTTATTTCCTGTGTCCGATTTGCCAGCAACAGAATTTGCATATCAAGTTGGTGGCAGTTTGCAGGCGAATGCTCTTACCTACGTCACCCGATCGGCAGATACCGAACTTTATGACTCGTTAACAGCAGGCGAATTTTGCTACGTGCTCACCTCCCGACAAATGGGAAAATCGAGTCTGCGGGTGCAAACAGCACGCCGCTTGCTTGCAGAAAACATTGCCTGCTCAATTGTTGACATCACGGGAATTGGTACGGCCCAAATCACTCCCGTGCAGTGGTATGCAGGCTTTACAGCGACTCTCGCCAACAGCTTTAAAATTAAAATGAATGTCAGGACTTGGTGGCGCGATCGCGAACACCTGCCGCCAGTCGTCAGATTAAATGAATTTATCGAACAAGTATTGCTACCTGCGATCGATCGCAATATTGTAATTTTTATCGACGAAATTGACAGCATTCTCTCCCTGAACTTCTCCAGCGATGACTTTTTTGCCTGGGTGCGCGGCTGCTACAACAAACGCGCCGAAAATCCCGAGTACAACCGCCTGACTTTTGCCTTATTTGGAGTCGCAACACCTCAAGATTTAATCTCTGACAAAACCCGAACTCCGTTTAATATCGGCCGCGCCATTGAACTCAAAGGATTCGATCTTGCCGAAGCCGCACCTTTAGTCAGAGGATGGCCAGAAAAAATCGATAATTCCCAAGAAATACTCAAAGAAATCTTAGCTTGGACTGGAGGACAGCCATTCCTTACTCAAAAACTTTGTCAATTAACTGCTGAAAAGTTAGCAGCAGAAACCAGCCGCGATTGCCATAGCCCAACCAACTGTCAATTATTCATTGCCGAATTAGTGCAGTCTAGCACCGTAGAAAACTGGGAATTTCAAGACGAACCGGAACACCTCAAGACAATTCGCGATCGCCTCCTGAGAAATCAAGAGCGCACAGGTAGTTTGCTAGGAATTTACCAACAAATTCTAGCCGATCGTACTGTTGAGAACGACCAATCACAACCAGCAGAAACATTAAAAATCGAAAACAATTTATCTAAATACAGTTCCGAAAAAGTGGAACTTTTACTGTCAGGTTTAATTGTCACAGATCGAGGGCGACTGAGAGTTTACAACCAAATTTATGCAGCGGTTTTTAACCGAGAATGGATACAGCAAGAGTTAGCTAAGCTCCAGCCTTACTCCGAGTCGATCTGCGCTTGGTTCGCCTCCAACCAAACCGACAGTTCCCGCTTGCTGCAAGGCAGAGCTCTGGCAGAAGCCTTAAGCTGGGCGGCAGACAAAAGTTTGAGCGATCGCGATTATCAATTTCTCTCAGCCAGCCAAGAACTAGAAAATCAGGAATTTCAAAGAGCTTTGGCTCTCGAAAAAGCAGCCTCCCAAATATTAGCAGAGGCAAATTTAGTATTGACCAAAGCTCAGCATAAAGCCAAGCGAACAGTCCAATGGAGTTTGTTCGGACTCGCTGCAATATCTGCGATTTCTGCCAGCGTCGCTATCCACGCTGAGCGAGCTGCCACCCGCGCTCAAAATCACAAAAAACAAGCAATAATTACTCAAATTGAAGCCCTAAATTCCACTGCTAGTATTTCCCTCAGCTACGACGACCTAGGAGCCTTAATCGCCGCCATCAGCGCCACCAAAAAATTGCAAGAAATAGAGGTTTCCCCAGCGCTAAAAGCACAGACAGTAAATATATTGCACCAAACGCTGAATGCAGTACGAGAACGCAATCGTTTCGCTAATGTGCATACGGCTAACTTCAGCCCGGACGGCAAGTTAATTGTGACTGCCGACGACAAATTTATTGTTAAAGTTTTTCAACTTAACGGTAAAGTAGTCTTGAGTTTGCCGGGACACAGCAACTCAGTTACAGAGGTGGTTTTTAGTCCGGACAGTCAGTTAATGGCTTCTACAAGTTTTGACAAAACTGTCATGATTTGGCGCCGCGACGGCCGTTTACAAAACACTTTAAAAGGACATCAAGATTTAGTTTGGAGCGCGACTTTTAGCCGGAATTCAGAATTAATTGCTACCGCCAGTTCCGATCGAACGATTAAGATTTGGAGTGCAGGCGGTGTTTTGCTACAAACTTTAACAGGACATAGTAGACCAGTGACATCAGTCAGGTTCAGTCCTGACGGCAATCTGTTGGCTTCTACCAGTCAAGATCGAACTGTGAAACTTTGGAAACGCACCGTCCAAGGACAGTTTAGACTTGAGAAAACTCTTTTGGGACACCGAGATGAAGTCTGGGGCTGCAATTTTTCGCCAGATGGCCAGATGATTGCTTCAGCGAGTCACGATTGGACGGTGAAACTTTGGACTCATGGTGGTAAGTTGCTCAAAACTCTCGACGATTCTACAGCAGGTTTGGGCAGTGTTAGTTGGAGTGCCGACAGCAAGTTGCTCGCAGGGGGCAGCACGGATGGCAAGGTGAGGGTTTGGCGGGCTGACGGTACTTTGCTGCAAACTTTAAAGGGACATCAAGCCGATGTGTGGAGCGTGAGTTTTAGTCGCGATCGCACAACTTTAGCATCTGCCGGCAAAGATGCGTCCGTGAAGCTTTGGAGTCTCGCTCCTGCTAAAGTAGAATCTGCCGAACTTGACAAATTGGTCGCGGTCGGTTGTCGCTGGCTCGGAGACTACCTGCAATACAATCCGCGTGTTGAGAGCGATCGGCACTTGTGCCAAAAAACTGACAATTGAGATTTCTGGCGAATTACCAGAAACAGGTTGTGCTTCAATTCTCTAAACGGGCGATCGGCTCCAGATTTGTCGCTACTATTGTCTGGATTATCATATAATTTGAAGTAAGGGGTAATAGCAAATGTCCTCGCCCAGGTCGCGGATGTCGATAAATCCGAACCAAATTCATGTTATGAAACATTCAACCTAGTGATAACTGCTAGATTCGGGTGAGTGAAGTTTAGGATAGATTAAATTTACTAAATATTCAGGTTTCAAAGGTGTGTCTGCTGTTAAATTAATCTAAGCTCCCATATCGTTTCTGGTGAAACCAGCACAATTTTATCCAAAAAAATCGTGTTAATTAACTGGATTGGAACGAGCAGAGTGGAGTTGATTGCCAAGCTATGACAAAAGTTGAAAATACAGTGCAAATAGTACGCAATACTCTACTGGGCGAACCGCAACTGCCAATTACCAAAGGAGGGAGCAGTGTATGAAACTGACGGGTTGAGTCGCCTGAAATCGCCGCTCGGTTTGCGATCGACTCTAGAGGAATTAACCCTATACAAGTTTGTCTTAGAGTCAGACTGTCTGGGTAGCGAAGTTGCTAAAATTTTCCAAACTCATCCTTTACTTCCCGGCATCATCATTACTGAGAAAGGAAAGTTTACAGGGATGATTTCGCGGCGGCGTTTTTTTGAACACATGAGCCGTCCCTACAGCTTGGAGTTATTTTCCCAACAGCCTTTGTTGGTACTCTACCGCTTTACTCAAACTGATATATTAGTTCTCGATCGCAAAACCTCAATTATGACGGCTGTGCGGCAGTCTTTGGAGCGATCGCCCGAACTGCTCCACGAACCAATTGTCGTGGAGGTAGAGCCGGACAATTACCAACTTTTAGACGTTCACCAACTGCTGCTTTCTCAGTTGCAGATTCACGAGTTAGCAACCGTAGCGATGCGGGAATCCCAAGCACAATTGAGGCATCAAGCCCAACAGCTCGAACTGGCGCTCCTGGAACTTCAGCGCACTCAAACCCAACTAATTCAAACAGAGAAAATGTCTTCTTTGGGGCAGTTAGTAGCAGGCGTAGCCCACGAAATAAACAATCCCATCGGCTTTATCTACAGCAATTTGTACCATGCTAAAGACTATACTGAAAGTTTAATGCGGATGCTTTGTCTGTACAAGCAGCACTGTCCCGCACCCATCCCAGCCATTGAAGCCGAATCTGAAAAAATCGAACTCGATTATTTGCTGGAAGATTTGCCAAAAGTATTATATTCCATGCAGCAAGGTGCAGAAAGGGTGCGCGACATCGTTTTATCGCTGCGAAATTTTTGCAGGTTAGATGAAGCCCAAATGAAGCAGGTCAACATTCACGACGGTATCAACAACACTCTGATGCTTTTGCAAAGCCAGCTTAAAGGGAAACCGGGGCAGGAGGCGATCGCAATTCACAAAGAATACAGCGACTTGCCGTTGGTACAGTGCTATCCCGGACAGCTAAATCAGGTGTTTATGAATATTTTAGTTAATGCCATTTACGCTCTTGTCGAGTGGAACAAAAATCAAAATATAGATCAAAAAAGCCCGAACAATTCGCAATCAGCCGAGCCAAATCATGCCCCTACAAATACTGAGTCCTCGATTTATAACTCTACCCGCCTAGCTCCTACCATTCGGATTCGCACCGAGTTAATCGATCAAAAACAGGTAATAATTAGGATTTTTGACAACGGCCCGGGGATGACAGAAGATGTTCGGAAGCGCTTGTTTGACCCTTTTTTTACTACTAAGCCTGTCGGTCAAGGCACGGGTTTGGGACTGTCAATCAGCTATGAAATTGTTGTCAACCAACACCGCGGCGAATTGAAGTGCTTTTCTGAACCGGGAAAAGGAACAGAATTTGCGATCGAGATTCCGCTTCAACAGTTTTCCTCAGCACAGCTTTTACCTTGCTTTGCATGATAGACTTGAATTGCAAAAATCGGAAAACACCCTAAAATTATCTGCGTTTATCTG
>NZ_JAUBOJ010000208.1:0-12682 GCF_036700185.1 Microcoleus sp. BM001215392
CCGTGGGGTCAATGCTTCAATCTAAAATCTCAAATCTCAAATCTCAAATCGATTGTCCTTCAATAACTCCAATATAAAAGGTTTGATCGTTCGGAATGCGAGTCCGCATCCATAGAAGGACTCGCATTCCGAACGATCGAACCTTGATTAAGCTGGTTCTAGTGGAGACCGTATAAGCCGGCAGAAGGCAGAAATTTCAATAGCATAGCAAACTAAAAAATAAACTTTTTTTAATTGACAATTATCTTGAATTCTGCCTTCTGTCTTCTACCTGCTATCCGAAGATTTAAGCTTCATCTAAAGCCGCAACACCAGGCAATTCCTTACCTTCTAGCAGCTCCAAACTAGCGCCGCCACCAGTAGAAATGTGGCTCATTTCTGGCCCCAGATTCAACTGTTCCACAGCCGCCACCGAGTCACCGCCACCGATAATCGTGGTAGTACCAGTCTTAGTAATTCCAGCCAAAGAATGAGCGATACCTTCAGTTCCCGCAGCAAACTTCTCCATCTCAAACACGCCCATCGGCCCGTTCCAGATCACAGTTTTGCAATCAGCCAAAGCATCTTGGAAAGTTTTCACAGAATCCGGGCCAATGTCCAGACCCATCCAACCGTCGGGAATGCTCTCAACGGAGACAGTCTGAGTGTTCGCATCAGCAGCAAACTTGTCAGCAACTATCACATCAGTAGGTAACAGAAAAGTAACTCCCCGTTCCTTCGCCTTAGCTTCCAAAGACTTCGCCAGTTCGAGCTTGTCATCTTCCACCAAAGACTTGCCAACGTTCAAACCGCGAGCTTTGTAGAACGTGAACACCATGCCGCCACCCAGCAGCAATTTGTCACACTTTTCGAGCAGTTTTTCGATAACTCCAATCTTGCTGGAAACCTTAGAACCACCGATGATAGCAGCTAAGGGGCGTTGCGGATTGTCGATCGCACTACCGAGATATTGCAACTCCTTCTCCATCAAAAACCCAGCCACAGAAGGACTCAGATACTTAGTCACACCCTCAGTAGAAGCGTGAGCTCGGTGAGCCGTCCCAAAAGCATCATTGACATACAAATCAGCAACAGAAGCCAACTTCTTCGCAAATTCCGGGTCATTTGCTTCCTCTTCTGGGTAGAAGCGGACATTTTCCAACAAAATGACATCGCCATCAGCCATCGCCGCCACAGTAGCAGCCACTTCATCACCGATGCAGTCATCAGTCTTTTTGACTTCCTTCCCCAACAATTCCGACAACCGCTTAGCAACCGGAGTCAAGCGCAACTTCTCCGTCACACCCTTGGGACGCCCGAAGTGACTGCACAAAATCACCTTAGCGCCCTTCGACGCCAAATCCTCAATAGTCGGCAGAGCAGCCCGGATGCGAGTATCATCGGTGATACTGCCGTTGTCGAGCGGCACATTAAAGTCCGCCCGCACCAATACCCGTTTCCCCGATAAGTCCGATGCCGATAAATTTGCTACAGTTTTTTTTGTCACTGGATTAACCTCCTAATATTTGTGTTTTTGTCTAATTCCGTTGAAATGGCGGCACTCGTCACTTGCACTTGGGGCCTCGGGCGCATTCAACCGCACCCGTACAAAAAACGGAAGATGAAACAAACGGCACTGATTTGGCTCAACGTAAACATTTTATCGGAGTCCGTGTCCGGGAAATGCGAACTATGTTCAAGACTGTCTTATTTCCTGTAGATCAAAGCCGAGAAGCCCGCGAAGCGGCGGAAAAGGTTGTCAATATTGTGAAAACCTACGGCTCTCGTTTAGTTATTCTGTCGGTAGTCGAACCCCCAGCCGAGGAGGGTGAGGCGCCGCGAGAGGTGATGAGTTCCCCCGAAGCAGTCGCCAAACTGCTGTCTGAAGCCCAGTCGATGTTTTCCCAGCAGGGAATTGAAGCTGAAATCATCGAACGAGAAGGCAAACCTGCTTTCACGATTTGTGATGTGGCTGACGAAGTTGGGGCTGATTTGATTGTGATGGGCTGTCGGGGCATGGGTTTAACTGACGATGGGGCGTCTGACAGCGTTACCAGTCGGGTGATCAATCTGTCTCCTTGTGCAGTTTTGATTGTGCCTTAGTCAGTTGTCAGTTGTCAGTTGACAGTTGACGGTTGACCGTTGACGGTTGACGGTTGACCGTTGACGGTTGACCGTTGACCGTTGACCGTTGACCGTTGACGGTTGCCATTAAACCACTAACAAATAACAAGTAACAACTAACAAGTAATAACTAACAACTAACAGACATCTCCAAAAATGAATCTGAAATCCTTATCCTGCTTAGACTTATCTGTAATTTATGGAGATTTCTAACAAGTAACAACTAACAAGTAACCAACAGTCAAAAGTCAACAGTCAGCAGTCAACAGTCAGCAGTCAACAGTCAACAGTCAACAGTCAGCAGTCAACAGTCAGCAGTCAACAGTCAGCAGTCAACAGTCAACAGTCAACAGTCAACAGTCAACAGTCAGCAGTCAACAGTCAACAGTCAGCAGTCAGCAGTCAACAGTCAGCAGTCAACAGTCAACAGTCAACAGTCAACTAACTAATGAAAATTCACTGGTATCCCGGTCACATAGCCAAAGCTGAACGGGCATTAAAAGAACAGCTAAAGCGAGTAGATGTGGTGCTCGAAGTCCGAGATGCTCGCATTCCACTAGCGACTTACCACCCCCAAATGCCCACCTGGGTGGGCGGTAAGGCGCGAGTGTTGGTGATCAACCGCATGGACATGATTACGCCTAGAACCCGCGATGCGTGGGAAACCTGGTTTGAATCTCAGGGCGAAACTGCTTATTTTACTAACGCCGAGCACGGCCAAGGAGTACACGATGTTTCCGATGCTGTCCAGGAAGCTGGGGTGCAGCTAAATAAGCGTAGATTCGATCGAGGAATGCTACCCCGTCCAGTCCGCGCCGTGGTGATGGGCTTTCCCAATGTCGGAAAATCTGCTTTAATTAATCGCCTGTTAGGGCGCAGAGTGGTGGACAGTGCTCGTAGAGCTGGAGTAACTAAATCGCTCCGATGGATTCGCATTTCTGACGAAATTGAGTTATTAGATGCCCCCGGAGTAATCCCCACCCGGATTAACAATCAAGAAAATGCCATAAAATTAGCTATTTGCGAAGATATTGGCGAAGCAGCTTACGACAATCAGGTAGTAGCCGCAGCTATGGTAGATTTGCTCCGGGAGCTACAGGCTGCCGATGACTCCTCGATCTCAGTATCTGGTTTCAAATCCAGGTATAAATTAGATTTAGGATCTAGTAATGGTGAAGATTATTTGCACGAGGTAGCAAAAGACAGGTATAAAGGAGATGTCGAACGAACGGCGCGGCAGATGTTAAACGATTTTAGAACAGGTGTTTTGGGTCAACTGACTTTGGAGTTGCCGCCCGATCTATCGGACTCGTAGAAGATTTTATCTGATGAATTCAAGTCTTATCAAAGCCTTGAAAATTCAACAGCGGTGCTATTTATGAATGAATTGAATCTGGAACTGCAAATCAATGGAATCATCGAAAAAACCGTCCCTGTCGAGGGTGACGAATTTATTATCGGTAGGTTGCTAGAATGCGATTTGCAACTGCCTTTTTCTGACATTTCCCGGCACCACACCCGCTTGTTTAAAATAGCTTCAGGGGAGTGGCTGGTTGAGGATATGGGCAGTACCAACGGGACGCTACTGAACAACAGTCCCCTCAACCAACCTCACTTAGTCAATCAGGGTGATATTATTTATTTGGGACACCGGATCAATCTGATTGTCGTTTTGCCCGATCGCTCCGACCCCCAACTTCCCGAAATCGGCACCATGCCCGAAGGAGTTACCATCCTCGGCAAAGCCAAAGAACTGCAAAAACAGTGGATAGAACCAGACACTAAAATCGAAAAAAACTACGAACAAGCTATCTCGCGCTTAAAGTATTTGGTCGATATTGCTAAGTATTTAAACACCGCTGAATCCATCGAAGCAATTTTCGATCAAGTCCAGCAAATCGTGTTCCGCGACATCAAAAACATCGAACGTTTAGCGCTATTAATAGACTTTCAAACGAACGGCGAGCTAGAAGTCGTTAAAACTGCCGCCAGACCCACTGCAAAAAATAAATATATCCCCGCTGACGGCAGTTGGATCGGCCGCACTATTTGCCGCAAAGTATTGGAGGAACAAGTTGCTCTCAAAACTGCCGACGCTCAGTTTGACGAACAGTTTGACGACAATATAAGCATGATCGATAAAGGAATTCGCACGGCGATAGCTGTTCCTTTGTGGGATGAAAATACAGTTTTTGGAGTGCTTTACGGCGACGCTCAACTGACTTCTAGAGAGTGGCATCTGGGCGGAGATGAAGACTTGAGCTTTTTTTCAGCTTTAGGAAATATCGCCGCTTCTAGCGTGCAGCGGTGGCTGCTGACACAAAAACTCCGCACCCAAGAAACTATGCGGCAAAGATTGGAACGCTATCACTCTCCGGCTGTGGTGCAGCATTTAATGAATACGGGGACTTTAATTGACCACCGCCTACCGCCTGTGGAACGGGAAATCAGCATTTTGTTTGCAGATATTGTGGGCTTTACTGCGATGTCAGAACGCTTGAGTCCCCCTGAAATTGCGCGGTTGCTCAACAATTTTTTTGAAGAAATGCTGCAAGAAGTTTTTGGGGAAGCAGGAACTTTAGATAAGTTTATTGGAGATTGTATTATGGCATTTTTTGGAGCGCCGGAACCACAGCTCGATCATGCCGATCGCGCTGTGGCGGCAGCTTTGGGAATGCTCAACCGTCTTGATGAACTCAATGCAAATAAAAGTTTGGGCGAACCGCTGCAATTACGGATTTCTATTAACAGCGGCAAGGCGATTATTGGGGATGTTGGCAGTTCTAAAAGAGTTGATTATACGGTGTTGGGTTCGACTATTAATCTGGCTGCTCGGATGGAGGGAATTTGTCAGCCTGGAGAATGCGTGGTGAGCGAAGCTACTTACAAGTTGCTGCGATTACCTCAAAGTTTTGAGCCGATGGGAGATTTCCGGTTTAAAGGAATTGACAGACCGATCGCAGTTTATAGTACCAACCGAAATCTAAGGTGATTGGTCATTAGTCATTAGTCATGAGTGATTAGTCATGAGTCATTGGTGAGTCATTGGTGATTGGTGATTGGTAATGGCGACGTTTAGGTCAGAAGGATTGAGTTATTAGTCAGGAAGGCAAAGTCCTCCTAATTTGTTTTAGCGATCGGAAATGGTATTAAATACGGATTTACTGACGCTGACAATTTGAACTTCATCTCCTATATGTACTATTTTTCCGGCTGCTTGATGTGGCACTCGCGTCTTGACTATCAGCCGACCAAACTGATTTGAATTTCCTGTTTTTACCAAGTAAGGCATGATTTCTTTCTGCTTGGCTATTAGTAAATTTTTAAAATTGGGAGCAGCTTCTTTCACCGTAGAATTTCGCGCAGAGATGAGACAGGGATGACCGGGATTAACAGCTTCAAATATTACGGAGCCGATTTTAAACCTGACTACTTCGTCAGCTCCTCCGAAAAGTTGGTCTTCCCAAAAAGCTGGGACATCTCCTATTTCAATATTAGCTCGCAAGCGGTGGCGCATTTCGTTAACGCAAACTCTCGGAAACCAAGATGCAACTTGGGCAATTGTTTCGGTACCAATCATGGTTAGCCCGGGTGCTGCGATATCTTCGGGAAAGCCTGTGAGCAAGTTTTCAATTAACTTGACGGGGAAACCGAAGTAGTTGCTCAACCAATATTCTATTGCGGGGCGTTCTCTATCTACATGAAAAAATATTTCTTGTTCGGTGTCTTGAATTTTCAGACCCGCAATTCTATTTTTCATGTCAAATGATAGGCGCAAAAAATCGACTCCACTGTTGCGCTTACTGTTTACAAATGCTCCGGAAAGATCGCAGATTGCAAAAGAGCGATCGCCGGATAGAGCTCCGCTGGCAAGAATAGTAGCTTGACTGACTGCTATGCCGTCAAGGGACTTGACCGGATAGAGATGAATGCTGGCGACGTAAGACATTGTGATTCATTGATAAACAATTGTTGTTTTAGATACACTATAGCATCCTCGGTCGCCAGAAGTATCACAGCCGTTGACTTAATCAAAGAAAAAGAGGCCTGTTTTTTGAAGTTTAAATTTAGGAGCTACTTGTAAAGAAAAAGTAAAGAAATCTCGCTCAGCTTATGGTAAATATCATACTAATAAATATAAATAATTAAATAGAGTTGCAAGTAATGACCGACTCAAAAAAAATAGGCAAGATGTCGAGGCGGAGTGCGATCTGGATCTCAGGTGCAGGGGCGCTGGTGGCAACCATTGCACCAGGACTGTTCAAAACTGAACCCGCCTATGCAGAAGCAGCAGTCTCAAACATCACTCCTGAGGCCGCACTCAAGAAATTGATGCGGGGAAATCAGCGGTATATTGACCAAAAAAGAACATTTCCCGACCAAAGCCGATCGCGAATTACCGAAGTAGCAAAGGGTCAACATCCGTTTGCAACCATCCTGGCTTGTTCTGATTCGCGGGTAACACCCGAAATTATTTTCGACCAAGGATTGGGGGATTTATTTGATATCCGAGTAGCTGGAAATTTTCTCGACGACGGCGTTCTCGGAAATATGGAATATGCCGCATTAGAATTAGGCGTTCCGCTATTAGTAATTCTTGGTCACGAACGCTGCGGTGCTGTGAAAGCAGCTTTGGATGGTAAAGCTGTCCCGGGTCACATTAGCACTTTGGTAGCGGCGATTAAACCAGCCGTTGATGCTACAAAAAATCAATTGGGCGATGCTTGGGATAACGCAGTCAGAGCTAATGTAAAAATGAATGTAAAAAAATTAAAATCTGCGTCGCCTATTTTGGCTGAAGCAGTGAAAGCGGGCAAGCTGAAAGTTGTTGGGGCGCGCTACGATTTGGACAGCGGCAAAGTAGAGATAATTGCTTAATTTTGCTGGTAAGTTTCATGATTTGTAGGGGTAGTGGATGGTGCGTGCTTACCCCTCAGGATCGAGGGCAACCACGGGGGGATTGCCCCTACAAATTATTTTGTAACAAGTTGTTTAAATCAAACCCATTTCTTGGAGTCCGCGGCGCAGGCGTTCTGCTTCAAAGGGGCGGCGCTGTTCGTGAAGGGCGATCGCTCTTTTGAATTCTGCTAGACTTTCGGGCATTTTGCCAATTTTCAGCAGCGCTACTGCCAAGTTTTGATGGGCTTCGGCGTGTTCGGGATCGATTTTAATCGCTTGTCGGTAATAGGCGATCGCATCTACCAAATTTCCGGCTGCTTTCAAAGTCAGTCCTAAATTGTAGTGGCCTGCTGCAAAATTGGGGTCGATTTTTAAAGCTGCTTTGTAAGCTTTTTCTGCTGCTTGCAAATCTCCTTCATCTTTGAGCAAATTGCCCAAATTATTGTAAGCACCTAATTTTAGTGCCGGGAAAACATCTGTATTAATTGCGGCCTGATAGTGTTCTTTGGCTTGTGCAAATTGCTGTTTTTGGCGGTAAGCAATGCCTAAATGATAGTTGAGTTCGTAAACAATAGAATCATCAATTGTCGCAGCAGCCAAGCCTCTGGTTAATAAATTAATTCCCCGCCCGATTTGCCCGCTTTCTACGTACAGGGCGCCTAATTTGCTGCACGCATAAGCATCGTTTGGATAATAAGCTATATAGCGTTCCATTGCTGCTTGAGCTTTTTGGAATTTACCTTTGGCGGCGATCGCATCTTTGTGATAACCAGAATGCCAAATCGCCACATCGGGGAGAGAAGCGACTTTCCATTGCGGTTCCCGCTGCATAATCTCAGCCGCGCTGTCGTCTACCATGGCGTGGTAAGGGCGAGAGAAGCGGATGCCGGGGCGATTGCGAAACAAGCGCGACACCAGCGAATAAGGCGATTGAGATGCACCGATTTCTTGGCGGATGAGATTGATTAGCAACAGTCGATCGCTCTTAATTGCCAGCAGCATCTGAGGTACAATCTCCGGTACCAGCACCTCATCGGCATCCAAAACCAAAATCCAGTCGCCCTGGGCGTATTTCAGAGACTCGTTGCGGGCCACTGCGAAGTCGTCGCACCATTCAAAGTCATAAACTCTCGCCCCGGATGCTCGGGCTATTTCACGGGTGCGATCGCGCGAACCAGTATCTACTACAACTATTTCATCTACAACACCCTTCACGCTGTCCAAAGTCCGCGACAGTGTTGCTTCTTCATTTTTCACGATCGTGCACAGTGTCAGATTCATCGGGGGCAAACTTTCCTAATTTGACTGAATTATTGTAATTTTTTTTACCAGTAAAACACAAAAACACGAAAAATTGTTCTTTAACTTTGCTTCGGGTTTAATTATAAGTATCTTTGGGCACACCCAAATTTGGTTGTACTAACCCTGGATGACGGCTATGAGGTTTTGAGCTTGTACAAATACTAGCGGTGATTGCTTCGGGGCTAAATAACTAAAGCCTTATATGCTATATAAGTCAGGCTTTTTTTCTGGATTGTTATTTATTTTATAACTCTTTTGATACATTAAAAAACTGCAAAATCGGAGGGTGCATGAGAAATTCTACCACTTTTGGTTCCTCCCTGCGGTAGAGGAAAGGAGAGAAGATTGGTTGTTATTCTTAGAACATAAGACAAGGCAGACAAAAGTTAAACACTCAGGAGAAAAGAAATGGGAATTATTGCTTGGATTGTTTTAGGACTGATTGCCGGTGCGATCGCCAAAGCCATTTATCCGGGAACTCAAGGCGGCGGTTTTGTGGCAACCACAGTTTTAGGAATTATCGGCGCGCTGGTGGGAGGTTATTTAGGCCAAGTCTTTGTGGGGACTAGCGCGGGAGCATCCTTCGGAGCATTAACTCTACCCAGCATAGCTTTTGCAGTCATCGGCGCGATCGTGGTACTTTTCGTCTGGGGATTGCTGACTCAGCGTGCTGCATAATAAATATTGCCAATTCGCAGTCGATCGACTTATAGGGTATTCATAAACCCGGTTTCTTGAGGAAACCGGGTTTTTCAATATCGGACTCGGCGGTTGAAACTCGGCGGTTGAAACTCGGCGGTTGAAACTCGGCGGTTGAAATTCGGCGGTTGAAACCGCTACTACACAGACAAAACCCGCCTCCGCGGGTTGAAGAGTAAAGACAAACTCGGCGGTTGAAACCGCTTCTTGTCAGACAAAACCCACTCTAAGCGGGTTGAAGAGTAAAGTTAATTAATCCGCAAGTCGAAAGGTAAGCGAACGTAAATCCCTTGCGGGTCATTCATCGACTTGATAACAGCCAATTCATCCTGCATTTTCTTAACTTCAGCCGTCAGCGGGTCGAGTTTGGTGGCTGGTTTCACAACGCGAACGCCGGATATTCTTTCCAAAATTCGCTCTTCCAAACTGCGGCGTTTTGGATATTCTTCTAACTGCCAATCGTCGCCTAGTTTAGCTTGCTTAGCCGCTTCTCTAACAGCATCTTCTAGGCCGCCAATTTCATCGACTAAACCCAACTGTTTTGCAGCCGTACCAGACCAAACTCTGCCTTGAGCAATTTCTTGCACCTTGTTTTTTGGCAGTTTGCGGGAGTCGGCGACTTTGGTGATAAATCGATCGTAAATGCGATCGACTATTCTCTGAATATTCGCCAATTCTTGAGGATTTTTGGGGCGGGAAACCGTGTTAGTATCCGCAAAACGGGCGGTTTTTACCACGTCCCAAGTTATGCCGTTGTTAGCAGCCAACTTTTCGGCATTGAACAGCATCCCAAAAACGCCGATGGAACCAGTAATCGTATTGGCTTCAGCAAAGATTTTGCTAGAACCCATCGAAATCCAATAGCCGCCGGAAGCTGCTAAATTGCCCATCGACACGATAACTGGCTTTTTTTTGCCCGTCAGCGCGACTTCCCGCCCGATGACTTCCGCAGCCGTCACGCTGCCTCCGGGGCTGTTGACGCGCAAAACTACTGCTTTGATGTCGTCATCTTCTCGGATTTTGCGCATTTCTTCAGCGATGCGATCGCCCCCTACTTGAGTCGGGCCGCCTTCGCCGTCTACAATCTCACCTTCAGCGTAAAGCACAGCAATCTGGTTTTTCTTGTGAGCGCGAGTGGAGTTTTTACTCTCAGCAACTTTGGCGTAGTTTTTCAAACTTATTTGCTTGAAAGATTTATCTTCGGCATCGGTTCCTGTTAGTTTTTTCAGTTCAGTTGCAATTTCATCAAAGTAGACAACTTTATCAACTAACTTGCTTTTGAGAGCTTCGTCAGCCATCAAAGTTCCACCATTATCTGCAACCGCTTGCAGTTGGGGAACAGTCAATTTGCGGCTCGGCCCGACTGTTTTTAGGTATTCGCCCCAAATATCTCCCAGCAATTTTTGGGTTTGCTGGCGATTTTCCGGGCTCATTTTTTTGAGCAAAAACGGTTCGACGGCTGACTTGTATTTCCCGACGCGAGTCACTTGCACTCCCAAGCCGTATTTCTCGAAAGCACCGGTCAAAAACATTGATTGACTGCTAAAACCGTTGATTTCAAGAGATCCGTAAGGATTGATAGCAATTGTATTTGCAACGGAACCGAGGTAATAATCTCGCTCGCTCCAGTCCATTTCGTAAGCAAAAATGGGTTTTTTGGCATCTCGGAAACGCTGTAATGCCGATCGAACTTCTTTGAGATTAGCAAACCCGCTGCTGCTAGCATCCGAACTGCCTTCGAGATACATCCCCACGATTTTCGGGTCTTTTTTCGCAGATTCGATCGCATCTAAAACAGTGCGCAGCGTCACAGCATCGCCGGATTCATCCGAAAGCGCTTCTTGAATCGCCGCGCTCGTGCTGCGGCTCGGTTTGCTATCGGTGATATTTAGAGAAAGGTCTAATACCAATACCGACTTATCTTTTACTTGCGGGCCCGAATCTTTAGACGACGATGCCGCCAGAGCAATTAACATTACCAGTCCTCCCAATCCGATGCCGCCCAGCAGCAACAATCCGAGGAAGGTTCCCAGCAAACTTGCACAAGTATATTTTAGGAAATCTTTCATTTAGATAATTAGTCAGTTGACAGTTGACAGTTGACGGTTGACGGTTGACGGTTGACGGTTGACGGTTGACTGTTGACGGTTGACTGTTGACGGTTGACTGTTGACGGTTGACTGTTGATAGTTGGTAATTAGCAGTTGGTAATTAGCAGTTGACAGTTGCTAATTAGCAGTTAACCGTTGGTAATTATTAACATTTTGTAATTGACAGTTGTTATTTCTTACTTTTTTTATCTCTCCCAATAATCAGTAACTAATGACTACTGCCAACTGCCAACTACCAACTGACTACTGCCAACTGCCAACTGCCAACTGCCAACTGCCAACTGCCAACTGCCAACTGCCAACTGACTACTGCCAACTGCCAACTGCCAACTGACATACTTTTATCTTAACCTTTCCAAAACCCCAGAATGTTTCAACTCATCCAAGTTAGCGCAGCCCGTACAAAACATCACAGTAGCGATTTCTGCAATTAAAACCTCAGCTAGAACACCTGCTGCTGATTCCGATGCTGCGGCTGCTTCCAGAAACGACCGCGCCAGCCCCGCCACATCCGCGCCCAAGGCGATGGTTTTCGCTGCATCCAAGCCGTTTTGTAAGCCCCCAGAGGCAATCAGGGGAACATCTGGCGCTACGGCGCGGGTGCTGACAACGCACTCGGCTGTCGGGATTCCCCAGTCGGCAAAGGTGGCGCCCAATCTGCGCTGCTTGCCGTCTTTGGCTCGTTGTCCTTCTATTTTCGCCCAAGAAGTGCCTCCGGCTCCGGCAATGTCGATCGCGCTTACTCCAGCCGATCGCAATTTCTGTGCCATTTTTCCCGAAATACCGTTACCTACTTCTTTTGCAATCACGGGTACTGGTAATTTATCGCACAATTTAGCAATTTTTTCGAGCAGTCCTTTAAAGTTAGTATCGCCTTCAGTTTGAACGCACTCTTGCAGCGGATTGAGGTGCAAAATTAGGGCATCTGCTTCGAGAATATCGATTATTTTTTGGCACTCTTGCAAACCGTAATTGTAGTTTAATTGAACGGCTCCAATATTAGCAAATAGCAGAATATCGGGAGCGCGGCGGCGGACTGCAAATGTCGGAGCAAGTTGAGGGTTTTCGACAGCGCATCGCTGGGAACCGACGCCCATTGCGAGTTTGTATTCCTGAGCGACATCGGCGAGGCGATAATTGATTGTCTGGGCGAGTTCTGTGCCGCCTGTCATTGAGGAAATTAGCAGGGGAGCGCCTAGTTTTTTGCCGAGAAATGTGGAGGTAAGATCGATTTGGGTGCGATCGAGTTCTGGCAAACAACAGTGAGCAAAACGGTAGTGTTCCAGTCCGCTGGTAGTTTCGCGAAATTGTACGTCTTCTTCGAGACAGATCCTGAGGTGGTCTGCTTTGCGGGTTTGGGTTTGCGAGGGCGAGGTTAGCGGCAAGTTCACAGTGGCTATTGGGGGAGAGAGTTTTGATTGGGAAATACAGTAATTTTATTTGATTTCTGAGATTTTTTTAGAGAGCATCCCGTTTTTTGTAGGGGCGAAGCATTCGCGCTGAAAATCTCTTATATAGTCGATAGGATACAGGCGCGAATGCTTCGCCCTTGCGGATATGTTTGCACA
>NZ_JAUBOJ010000209.1:0-12632 GCF_036700185.1 Microcoleus sp. BM001215392
CCCCCTAGCCCCCCCTTGTCAAGGGGGGGAGCAAGATTTGATTCAAAATCCGCCAGAATGGGTTGAGAAAATAGTGCGCTTGAAGATTGTGGAGAATTGGGAATCTCAGGATGTTCCCGAACATTTGTCCACAATTCGCGATCGGCTTTTTCGAGAAAACCAGCGGATTGTTAGAAGACTCGGATTGTACCAGCAAATTTTACAGCAAGTTGAAACACTCCCCGATGGTAGTGCGGAACAAATGGAATTGCGATTGAGCGGATTAATCGTCAAGCGCCGGGAAAAACTTACAATTTCTAATCCGATTTATCAAGCTGTATTTAACGAAGAGTTAATTGCCCAAAAATTAGAAAAACTATCGCCTTACTCGGAAGCGATCAAAGTCTGGCTGAATTCTAACTCTCAAGATGATTCGCAACTGTTGCGAGGGGAAGATTTGCAGTCAGCATTGGTTTGGGCGGCAGATAAAAGTTTGAGAAACGAAGATTTTCAGTTTTTGACAGCCAGCCAAAAACAGATTTTGAGCGACCAAAATCAACTGCTGCATTCCGCTACACTAGAAACCAAAAAAGCGGCGCGCGATGCCGAAATAGCTTTGAGTGAAGCTGGCGCAGCCAAGCGCAAAGCCAAACAGTGGATAGGGATCGGCTCGGCGGTACTGGCCGGATCGTTGATTGGGGCGATCGGCTTTTCAACTCTCGCTTACCAGCGGTTCAAACTAGCACAAGCAAGTATTGAAATCGAACAAAATGGCAGCGATGCTTTACTGTTGGCGGTATCTCAAAAAAACCAGAACAGCGAAGCTTTATCGGAAGCTTTGCTGAGGGCGATCGCCTCGGGTAAAAAGTTAAGAACCTTAGTTGAAAACAAACAACATCTCGAACAATATCCGGCAACTCGACCGCTGTTAGCCTTACAAATTATTCTCGACAAAATTAGCAAAAAACAGCAGATAAAAGCACCATCAATTCCACCAAGAAAGATGAATTGGCAAGCTCATACAGGTGCTGTTACCAGCATCTGTCTTAGCCCTGACGGTAAAATTTTGGCAACCGCAGGAATAGACGATCGAGTGAGAATTTGGAACTTTTACGGGCAGAAAGTTGCTGAATGGAAAGCTTTACAGCAGTCAGTAAATATGGTAAACTTTAGCCCAGATGGTAAATTTTTAGCTACTGCCGGAAGCGATAACACAGTTAAGTTTTGGAATTTGTCAGGAAAAAATATTTCTCAGTTGAAAGGAATTGAAGGATCTGTTAACAGTATTAGTTTTAGTCCGAAAGAAAAGTTATTTGCAGCAGCAGGAATAGACAGCAATTCGGCAATTTGGGATTTGTCAAAACCATCAAAATTAATCTCATCTAGCCTGAAGCTTCCCGGTCACAATGGTTTAGTGAGAAGCGTTAATTTTAGCCCCAATGGCGATTTTTTGACGACGTTAGACGGCAAATCTACAGTGCGAATTTGGAATTTGTCGGGACAACTAGAAAAAACGCTGTCAGTGCAGGCAATTGGGATTAGTTTTAGTCCAGCTCAACAGCAGTATCGCTTTGCTACAGTAACATTTAATGGAAAAGTCGGGCTGTGGAATCTGTCAACCAAAGAATTAGTTAGTGAATTTGAAACCTTGCATTTGGATGCGAAATTAATTAGTTTTAGTCCCGACGGAGAAAGGCTTGCTACTGTGGGAATTGATAAGACTGTGCGGCTGTGGAACTTAGCAGGGCGCCCGGTTGCTCAATTTACGTTTGAGGAGAATGTTGTTAGTGTCGGTTGGAGTGGAGATGGAAAGCAAATTGCTGTAGCTGGAAGCAATGGTACTGTCTGGTTGAGACAGGTTGAAGGGTTGGAAGAGTTGCTGAAGCAAAGCTGTGATTTTCTTAGCAGTCAACCGGAGTATTTGAGAAGGGTTTCCACTATCTGCAAGTAGTAAGAAAAGCATGGGAAATACGCACGCGGTAATGTCGTTTCCCTATCCGTGGACTTTTTTTATCCTGGTTTGTAGGGTGTGTGCGGTGCGGATCTATGAGATTGTCGCTCTTTTTTGGGGATAATCGATGTATCCGCACCCTACAAATACTATCAACTGTCAACTGTCAACTGTCAACTGTCAACTGTCAACTGTCAACTGTTTAATTTACCTTAACAGGCGAAACACTTACATTAGGATTTTTGACTCTTCTTAATAGTTCTTGTCTGGCTTGTTCGGGATTTTGCCCTTTGGGAACTTGATATAATAATCTACAGGAACCGTCTTGAGGATTTGCTGCACAAATAATGAGTTGACCGCTGGAAGATGCACCTGCTGTGACTATATTGTCCCAGCTTCCTTGGGGTTGTGAGTTGTTAAGAATTCCTGAAACTCGGGTGCAGCGAGTAATGGCATCTTCTCCTGATTCATTGAAATAGTTATCGGCTACCCACAGAATAACGGGAATATTTTTGCCTTGTTGGACAGCAATTGTGGCCGGCTTGCCGCCAGCAGCGCCGCAAAAAAATGACGCGGTTTGGGCCAAGGCGGGACTGTTTGCTATAATCGGAGCTGCCAAGGCAATAATTGACGCGCTAAAAGCTGACTTTAAAAGCCGAAATTTCATGGGCGGTAATAAGCTTTTTCATTTATGGTTACTAATACTCTAAAAAGTTAGACTGCTGCTTGCCGGGAAGATTAGGCATTTAGGGAAAAAAATAAAATTCATTCTGTAAATTTTTGCCGTTAGCGAAGCTTGCAGGAGACGATCGCCCGTACTGGCCTCATCTCGGTCTAAACTGAGGAAAAAATCCTCGCCCTACACACCAAGACAGAAAACAGATGCAGCCAAAAAGGGTGCAAGCCCGAAGGTATATAGGGTAAAGGTACAGTTTTTAGCCGTTTTTTGTTGAGCCTAGGCTTCAGTCCGCCCGCCCCGCTAAATTGGAACCTGTGTTAGCATCAATAAAAATATTCTCTTTAATAATCAACAATGGGCAATGTTCTGGTGCTGAATGCCTCCTACGAACCGCTCAACATCACCAATTGGCGAAGGGCGGTAATTTTGTTGCTGAAAGGGAAAGCAGAACAGGTAGAACACAACGGGAAATTTATTGCGCCAAACTTCCCGCTACCAACTGTGATCCGACTGCGGCATTACGTCCGAGTTCCCTACAAGGATATTCCGCTTACCCGCCGGAACATCTTGCACCGGGACGCGCACTCTTGTCAATACTGTGGCTATACTGGGGACGATTTGACCCTGGATCACGTGATTCCTCGATCGCGCGGCGGAGGCGACAGTTGGGAAAACCTGGCTACAGCCTGCGTGCGCTGCAATGTCCATAAAGGCAGCCGCACCCCGAAAGAAGCCGGAATGCTGCTGCGCTATCCGCCGAGGAAACCTCATAGCGGTCTTTATTTTGAAGTGACTAAACACGTTAAGAGCGGTATGCACAAAGAATGGCAAAAATATGTAATCGGCCTTTAAACCCCTGTCGCAAGCAAGCGCGGGGGTTTTTTGCGGAAGTTAGGAGTTGCAGGCGGTGCGCAGTCCTTGAACCCGATAGTCTGGAGTTAAATAGTTAAATATTTAAACACAGAATTTACGCTCTTAAATCGAATTTCCGCAAGTAATATTATTAGGTATGACACCGCCGCACCTAAAAATAAACTGGGTTTGACTGCTTTTGGCGCGCCACTCCTGACAGAATTAGATTGTGAATTTTTAACAATGAAAGAGCACCCCACTACCCATTCTGATGAAATATCTGGCAATCGCGAAGCTGAGGTTGACGCCATCCGCGAGGTTGTACCCGCAGCCAGCGCGCCGGGGAAACGGCGCAACAAAGTAGAAGTTGCTTTTGAAGAGCATCGCCCGAGCCTGCGGGAGGAATTGCACGATCGCAAAATCGAGCAATTGCGCCAAATGTTCGATCGGCACAGAGGCGATCGCCAGTTAATATTATTACAAGATTTTCCCGACCCCGACGCACTTGCGAGCGCTTGGGCTTACAAATTAATCGCCGAACAGTATGATATCCAATGCGATACGATCTACGCCGGCGCCCTCAGCCACCAAGAAAATATTGCCTTAGTTAAATTGACAGGTTTACCGTTGCAGCGCTGGACGCTGGAAACGACAAAAACGAAGGATTTGTCGGCGTATCAGGGCTGTGTTTTCATCGACAACCAAGGCACGACTTGTAACTTAACCGAGTTTATTTTAGGGGCGGGAGTTGCGATCGCAGCAGTGATCGACCACCACAATTTGCAAGGCGAAATGAACGCAGAATTTACGGATTTGCGCCCGGAAATCCGCGCTACAGCCACGATTTTGACCGAATATTTGCAGGCGGGACTGCTAACTCTCGACAGCAGTATCAGCCAGCACAGCAAGTGCGCTACAGCTTTGATGCACGGTTTGCGATCGGACACCAACGCCCTCAGACAAGCACAGGAGGAGGACTTTTTAGCTGCGGCTTATTTGAGCCGATTTTATGACCCGCAGTTGCTGAATGCGGTGTTGCAGTCCTCTCGTTCTAAATGGGTGATGGATGCGATCGAGCGATCGCTCAAACACCGCATCGTCCAGAACAATTTCTCGATCGCGGGCATTGGCTACCTCCGTTATGACGATCGAGATTCCATTCCGCAAGCAGCCGACTTTCTAGTAACAGAAGAGAACGTACATACAGCCGTTGTCTACGCCATTGTCCATGACAAAGACGAAGAAATCGAAGTAGTAATCGGCTCGCTGCGAACCAATAAACTTACTCTCGACCCCGACGAATTTATTAAAGAAGCCTTCGGCCAAGATGCTCAAGGACGCTTTTTTGGAGGCGGCAGAAGTCAAGCTGGAGGTTTTGAAATTCCGGTAGGATTTCTTTCCGGCGGCAATGAAAATAGCGATTATGCAAAGCATAAATGGGAAGTATTCGATTCTCAGATCAAGCATAAATTGCTGAATTTAATTAGTCCGAAAGACAATCCTATTTACGATAATTAAGTCTGGAGTTTGTAGGTGCGGTTTTTAAGCTGTTGGGATCTGAAATTGGATGTTGAAAAACAATTCCCCCTCTTGGGGAGTGTCCCGCCGGATCTAAATATACAATTTAAATGCGCGACAGCTTATGCCAGCAAGAGCATGGAAATACCGATCGCGCAGCCGAGAAGCTTCATTGAGCTGACAGTTGACTGGTTGAGGGCGACCTCTACGCTTAAGTCCGAGGATTGGAGCAATCAATAGTCTGATTTTAATTTCTCCCCAATCGGCGTTCGGGCTTTAAACCAATTGTTTCTGGTAAACCAGACGACAGCGCCAGATGTCAATTCAGTTGTACAATAGCCCGGAAATATCGATCGCGCCAAACTTCATCCATCGCGTGCGTAGGCGCAAGCCGGGGCGTAGCGATCGCACAGCTATCAAAAGAAGAACCACAGTGCATCTATACTTAATCCGTCACGGTATCGCAGCCGAACCAGAAGAATACGAAACAGACGAAGAACGCCCGCTGACTAAAGAGGGCGATCGAAAAACCCGAAAAGTCGCCCAACGGCTGTACGAGCTCGAAATTCTGTTCGATCTAATGCTTGCCAGCCCCCTACTGCGCGCCTCGCAAACCGCGCAAATCCTGCTGTCAGAGGGTCTGAGTTCCCAAATCGCAGCATCCGTCCCCCTCGCACCTTCAGGAGACATCGGGGACTGGCTGAAGTGGTACAAACAGTGGCAGGAAACAGGGAACCGCAGCTTGGCATTGGTGGGCCACCAACCAGATTTGGGCAATTGGGCTGAAACTTTGCTGTGGGGACGATCGCACGACACACTGATTCTCAAAAAAGCAGGTATCATCGGGTTAATTCTCCCCGAAACAGGCTCCCCAGTAGGTCGCAGCCAAATGTTCTGGCTGACTGGGCCCAAGTTTTTGCTCTGCTAGAAACGGTGAATCGCTGTATTAAACCCAGATTTTCGGGCGCATAAACCGGGTTTGAGGGGCTAAAGTATTTAGCGGTGCGATCGCGCGATCGGTTGCCAAACCAAGGTGATGAGCCTCAAGAGTGGCCCAGTCGCGATCGAATGATTCTTTGTCAAGACGGTGACACTCTCTTGCTTTCTGGTAATGTAATTTGATTAGAATCAACTCACACAATACGGTATCGCAATGGTCGTCGGCGAATTCAAACCAGGTTTAGAAGGTGTTCCCGCCACCTTGTCCAGTATTAGTTACGTAGACGGACAAAAAGGGGTGCTGGAATATCGCGGGATTAGCATCGAGGAACTAGCACTCAAAAGTTCCTTTGTGGAAACGTCATATTTATTAATCTGGGGCGTACTTCCAACCAAGGAAGAACTAGAAGCTTTCGAGCACGAAATTCGCTATCACCGCCGGATCAAATATCGCATCCGCGACATGATGAAATGCTTTCCCGAAAGAGGACATCCAATGGACGCCCTGCAAGCTTCAGCAGCGGCCTTGGGTTTGTTCTACTCGCGCCGAGCTCTGGCCAACCCAGCATACATTCGAGAAGCTGTAGTGCGGCTGCTAGCTAAGATTCCCACAATGGTAGCAGCGTTCCAGCAAATGCGGCGGGGAAATGACCCGGTGCGGCCTAGAGATGATTTGAACTACTCGGCTAACTTTCTGTATATGCTCAACGAGCAAGAACCCGATCCGCTGTTAGCTAATATTTTTGATGCTTGTCTGACTCTCCACGCAGAACATACCATCAATGCTTCTACATTTTCGGCAATGGTAACAGCTTCGACTCTGACAGATCCTTACGGGGTGATTGCTTCAGCAGTTGGTACTTTGGCTGGGCCGCTCCATGGGGGAGCGAATGAAGAAGTGATTGAGATGTTGGAGCAAATTGGTTCTGTAGAAAACGTGCGGCCTTTTGTGGAGAAGTGCGTTGAAAATAAGGACAAAATCATGGGTTTCGGACACCGAGTTTATAAGGTAAAAGATCCGAGAGCAACTATTCTTCAAGGTTTAGCGGAACAGTTGTTTGAAAACTTCGGCCGCGATGATTATTACGACATTGCTGTCAAGTTGGAAGAAGTGGTTGAGGAGAAATTGGGTCACAAAGGAATTTATGCTAATGTAGATTTCTATTCGGGTCTGGTTTATCGGAAAATGGGAATTCCGACAGATTTATTTACGCCAGTTTTTGCGATCGCCCGCGTTGCCGGTTGGTTGGCCCACTGGAAGGAACAGCTAGAGACAAACCGCATTTACCGCCCGACTCAAATCTATACGGGTACTCATGGCGAGCCTTATATTGCGATCGAGGAAAGACCCCCATCTTAACCTCAAAGCTGTAGCCGTAGGGTGCGTCGCCCTGCAAAAATCTGTCAATAAAAATCGACTTTTCGAGTAGCGATGCACCTTATCAAAATGTTGATTTTTTTCCTCATCTCTGGAAAAGAGCAGGTGCGTCGCCATGAGATTGTCGCTGTTGATGAAGGATTGTCGATGGCGACACACCCTAGGGCTTAACTATCCAAGCCAGTGAATTTTAGGTTGTAGAGATTCCTTTTACAAATGGTGCAGATTCTAAAAAACGTTCGGTACGCAGGAAAAATCTTCGTAAAAGTGTAAAGTGATATGTAAAATAGAGTTGTGGACATCCTATGGACATCCTTTTGATATTATGAAAACAGCAGCGCCAAAAATGAGTCTTGCGCCTGTGTTCTACACACTGGTTCAGGTGCAATTTAACCCAATTGCCCAAATCTCGGATTATGTTGCCCGTTTGCAGGAGCGCCTGCGCCGAACTGGGTTCCCCGACTTCCAAGCCGAAAATCAATTTGAACTCACAATTCGTCGGCTGGACGAGCAACAGCCTGATGTTAAGCCTCAGCAGCACGTGCGCTGGAGCTTTACGAATAGTGAACGGACTGAAGGCTATTTATTGCGATCCAATGCTTTGGTTTTTCACACTACTGCATACCATACATTTGAAAGTTTCTTAGAACGTACCATTTTCGGGTTAAATTTGGTTCACGAAATTGTAGAACTAGATTATGTAGAACGCATTGGACTCCGTTACCTTAATGCGGTTTTTCCAATAAACGATGAAACCATAGAACAATACCTGAACCCAGGTCTTTTGGGATTTTCAGCAAGCCTAGATGGTTGCCTAGTTCACAGCTTTACTGAGACAGTCACTGCTATCGAGAACGGCAATTTAGTTGCCAGAGCGGTAATTACTGATGGGGCTTTAGCTCTGTCACCTGATTTATTTCCCTTACAACTCGAACTACAACCCCAATTTACAGCAGTTAATGGTCGAAATACTGTACTAGATACTGACTATTTCGTCGTTAAACGAAATAGTTTTAATCTTATAGAAATTAAAAGCCAACTTTTGAAGTCACATGAAATCATCACTAATGCTTTTAAGGTTTCAGTAACTGACTACGCTAAAGAAAAATGGGCTTAAGAATATGAACACAACAATAAAACCCTATCACTCGTCTTTTGTTAAACCTACAAATACTCCTAGTTCTCACGACGCAGCTATCAAACTATTTACCCCACTATTAGTTTTAGCAGTAGGCACTGGTGGCATCAGGACTCCAAATAATACCGCTGAATTAAACAGATGGTTGTATGATCCGCGTATACATATCGAACCTACTAAGGCAAATCAGCTTGATACGAGATCCCCTGCTGAGAATGTTGCGAACATCCGTGATGTATTTGCTATAAATATGTCTGATCTAGCTTCTGTTCTTGGGGTCACTCGTCCTACTGTCTATGCCTGGCTGGCAGGACAAGAGCCAAAGGGAGAAGCAGTAATGCGTATTCAGAAATTGTCCCGCGTCGCCGACCAATTTAATCGAGCAAACATCATTCGTTTAGATAAGCTTGTGCATCGTCCGATTTTAAATGGACGTTCTTTGCTCGATATACTCAAGACAGATGAAGATCCTGTAGCAGATTTAGCCACTCTCAAGGCAATAGCCGATAAAGAAGCACAGACTCGCCGTGAACCTAAAGGCTCTGGCAAAAACCTGAGATCGCTCCACGATGTGTTGAGCGAGTCGTCTGTGGCTGTCTATGAGAGGAGTTAGTACAAGAATGCCTTGGTCTCGAAACACCAAATGGCGACAGGGTAGCGTACTTGCTCAGAAAGACTTTCAGGCGGTAGGTTTGACCGATGTACCTGATGCTGATCTGGCTATAGCAATATCCCACGATTGCGATATCGCCAATGACAATCTGGATGTTGAACCTGCTGTGGAATTCATTTTTGCTCGCATCTTAGAGCAGCACAATGGGAACTTCACTTACGGGAAAAATCCGCGCATTCTACATATAGATTACAAACATGATGGACAAATTGTTTGGATTGAACTAATCGCCTCAAAAAAGTTGATAAATAAAGATAGGCTTGACACTCTCCAGCCTGATGAGACTTATAAACTCAATACTGATTCTGGGCAGATTCTTCAGAGTTGGCTGGCTGCTAGATATCGTCGCCATGCTCTACCGAATAGCCTTGTTGATCGGCTTAGAGCCGTTTTTAAACACATTGACGATAAAGGTAAGAAAAATTCTGCTGGAATATTGTCTTTCCGTCTGTCTTATGATCCCGAAGATGAACTTCCTCCCGAAGAACCGTATGAACTCTCGATCAGCATTGTCTACATCATTGATCAGGCTGAATACTGTGAAATGGCTGTCAATATAGCAAGTAGCCTCAAGAAAGAATTTCCCAATCTTTTAGAAAAGACAAAGGATAGTGGAACAGTGGACTTACGCAAATGCGAAGCGGTCTCTGAAATGGAATTTACAGTTCGTGATATGCGTGACACAGTTGAGTACCATCTAGAACACTTAAGCTATCGTACTGAGCCTTCGGGACCAGTTATTTAAATAACGCTGTTCTACTTGGTTTTTAATGATGTGGATTAGTAGAATTAGTAAAAAAGAACCTATATTCCGCAGAGTTGCTTGTTTCCTCATGCCCTCTAATTCATCGACAATGAAGAGAGCATCTTCATTCCTGCCCTCTAAAATACAATTTCTCAGGTCTATTAATTCCTGTACCATTGCTTTTGGCCTCAATATTTATAGGAATTTCGTAAGGTGCGCAGTGCGCACCCTACCAGCCTCTATTCTTCAGTCTGCGTCGGCGGACTTCGCTTGTGTAGACGCGGTTTCAACCGCCGAGTCTACCGATTCCGCCCCAAATCTACACCGATTGAGTTACATGATGGCGGCTAGTCAGCTTATCCAATTGATTCACCAACAAACTCAGGAACAATCCCACATCGGTGACAACTCCCGTAGATTCGATCGACCCCCGATCGCTCAATTTCGTCACCACCGCCGGATTAATGTCCACACAGACCATCTTTACACCCGCCGGAGTCATATTTCCCACACCGATCGAATGCAGCATAGACGACAGCATTAACACCATATCCGCGCCCCGCAACAGCTCAGTATACTCTTCTTGAGCCTTAACCATATCCATTTGCGTGTCAGGAAGCGGCCCGTCATCGCGGATCGAACCAGCTAGCGAAAACGGTATATTGTGCTTCACGCACTCGTACATCACACCGCTAGTAATCACGCCTGCTTCCACGGTTTTAGCAATACTGCCATAACGGCGCACAGTGTTAATCATTTTCAAGTGGTGGCGGTGTCCGCCGCGCACAGCTACGCCGCGTTTCATGTCAACTCCCAAAGAAGTTCCCATGCTCGATTGTTCCATGTCGTGAACTGCGATCGCATTTCCACCTAACAATGCTTGTACGTAACCTTCGCGAATCAAATGCGCTAAATGTTCGCCACCGCCGGTGTGGATCACAACAGGCCCCGCCGTCACTACAACTTTACCGCCGCGATCGCGAATTTGGCGCAATTCCCACGCTACTTGTTCCACAACCAATTCTACCCGGCGCTCGCTAGAAACGCTACCGGACATAAAGCTAAATTCTTGAGAATTGCGCTGTTCCCGCGATTCTGTTTTGCGGATAGTGCGGATACCAACCACATCGACAACGACTTTTTCACCTATTTTTAAATCGCGCAACAATTTGCACGTAGCCACCGGGCCTTCTGCGGTTTGAGTAATCGCAACTGCACCGTCCATCCGCTGATTTCGCGCTTTCACCCACTGACCGTTTACCCGCACTTCTGTAGGATAAATTGTACTAACGTAAAAGTCGTCTGGGCCGACACCATCTTGCACGACATCTTCTAAAATAGCATCGCAAATCTCTTGCGGCGGCGGTACTGCACCCAAGTCAATCAGCAATCCCATGATTTCTTCCATCACATCGTGGGAAGGTGCCGAAACTTTCACATCTGCGGATGATGTGCTTTGGCGCTGTTCTCCTAAATTGAAATTGAGCACTTGGAAACTGCCGCCGTTTTCGATAATTAAGTCTAAAGCACGGCTGATTAAACCAGCATCGAGCAAGTGACCTGCCATGCGAATAGTGCGGCTTTCTACCATCACGTTTGCCGATCGATCTTCTTGCACAGGTTCATTCACCCGCAGCGTCAAACACTTACAGGCGCCGCCCGCTTTCAAAAATTCGCTCATCGGGGTTTCAATTACTTTGAAGCCCGCTTGAGTGATGCGCTTGTTTAAGCCTTCGCTCACCTTGTTCATTACCACAACTTTGTCAATATTGACAGCATTGCAAGCAAAATTAGCGGCATCTGCTTCTTCGATCGCAATCCGCTTTTCCGGCGCTACTCGCATTTCAATTAAGCGGTTCGAGTAAGAGTCAAATGCTGCGGGATAGTAGAGCAAATAGCCGCCTGTGAGCGGACAAAAACAGGTATCTAGGTGATAGAAACGTTCGTCTACTAAACGCAGCGATAGCACTTCAATATTCAGCCAGTTTGCTAGCAATGGGTGCGAGTCGAGTTCGGAACGGAAGCCGTATCCTGCCCACAACCAGCGTCCTTCGCGATCGAGCAAAGCATCGCCCGCACCCTCAAACGGCAAATCTTTGGGGAGTTCGTGCACGGTAAAACCTTTGCTTTCAAACCATGCTTTGAAATAGGGTTCTTCGCCTTGGCGTTCCTTGTGATAGAAGCGGCTGAGGACGAAGGTATTGCCTAAAAGTAAGCCTGCGTTGGCGGTGAACACCATATCCGGCCAGCCTTTTTCGGGCGGTACCAAGTCTACAACGGCGTTCTCTTTCAGGACGTGGTAGAGTTTCTCCCACTGTTCGACGGCGCGATCGCGCGATGATTTGTGTACGTTACCCTCCATCCAAGGGTTAATCACGTAATCTACATCGTAGTGGTCGGGAGCGCACATCAGGAAGCGAATTGAGTCAGTCATAATTCAGTTAAAATGTGGTAGATGCTACAGACGCAAGTTGAGATAGTATGTATGAAATCAACTCTTAAATTCACTCCCAAGAGAAAGAGTGCAACGTCTCGCAGCGAAAAAAGTAGCTTTCAATTATATCACAATTGGGATAAAATGAAACTAAACCGCAGGCGGTTTGCATGAGAGATCGGAGAAAATTTCAGATTTTGACATTATTTTCGGTCAATTAGCCTTCATAAAAGGTTCGATCGTTCGGACTTTAGTCCTCAGAAAGAAGGGGAGCATCTCTAGTTTTGGATTTATAGTGCGAGCGTCCTCGCTCGCGAGCTGTATAATACTCGCGAGCGAGGACGCT
>NZ_JAUBOJ010000210.1:0-12628 GCF_036700185.1 Microcoleus sp. BM001215392
GCGCAAGCAAATATACTCGTATGGGCTATAGCATTTCGGTAGTAAATATCTGATTCTGACTAATAAGTTGTATGCCGAAATGCGAGAGCCCTCGCAAAAATGAGATGCACCCACCGCTACAAACATCAATGTATCTGTGACAAAATTTCGCCAAGTCGATCGAGCCAGGCCTTAGGAGGGAGAATCTTTACAGCACCAGCAGTCCCGCAGCGACAGATATCCCTCTGGCCAAACAAGCTTCAACTGCTCGAATAAATACCTCTTTCTTCAAGTTGCTGCATAAAAAATTCTTCCAGAGAAGGCTTCGCCAAATTCATGCCAATTAGCTGCCCTCCCGTGTTGCTGAGACTAGAAATAAACTCCTGAGGATCGCCCTTTAAGTGACCGTACCACAAATCGCTCTCAACTTCCATATCCGGTATCCATTTTTGCAGGATATTCAAATGACCGCCCCTACCTTGAACGCGGTAAGTTTCTGTTTTACCTAGCAATTCGTCTATCGCCCCAGTGCAGATTAATTCACCCCTCGCCAAAATAGCTACTCGATCGCAAATCTTCTCGACATCTGAGAGTACGTGCGAGTTAAAAAAAATCGTTTTTCCTTGATTTTTTAGCGCCAAAATTATCTCTCGTATCTGATAGCGTCCCATCGGATCTAAGCCAGACATCGGCTCGTCTAAAAATACCACATCTGGATTGTTAATTAAAGCTTGAGCCATGCCGATCCGCTGTAGCATTCCCTTAGAATACTGGCGCAACTGTTTTTTAATTGCCGCCGATTGAGCTAGCCCAACTAAGTCTAGCAAATGCGGAATTCGCGAACGCTGAATCGAGGGTGGAATTTCAAACAGCCCGGCGGCAAACTGCAAGAATTCCCAGCCCGTGAGATAATCGTAAAAGTAGGGATTTTCTGGCAAGTAGCCGACTCGCCGCTTGACATTGCGATCGCCCAAAGGCTTACCCAACAGCAGCGCCCTGCCGGAAGTCGGCCGCACTATCCCCAGCAAAGTCTTCAGCAGCGTAGTTTTCCCCGCTCCATTTTGCCCTAGCAGCCCGAAAGTTTCCCCCTCAGAAACACTCAGAGTGCAACTTTTGAGCGATTCAATCTTTTGGTTCATCCAGAAGCCTGTACGGTAAAACTTGCCCAGATTAAATGTTTCCACTACTGGGGTAGCTCTGGGCGTTGGAGTCGGAGTTGGCGCATCTATAAGAGGTTCCATTGTCGTCATATAAATAAGTAGCACCTGATTATATTCTATGGCATGAGTCTCGCAATCAGGGTGCGGTTTGATGTTAAACTTATATGAGCTGCACTTACAATTTTGTGAATATGGAACGTTCAAAAATTATTGCTATTATCACTGGGGTCATTTCTATTGTTTTAGCAGTTGCCTACCTGCTGCTGGTCACTCTCCTGGACTTCCGAGGCGAAATGGTCCCCGCACCTCAAAGTTATTTGCCATTTTCGATGCCTGTTCAGCAATTAGCTGCTGCTCATCCCATCCAGGCGGGGGCTGACGATTGGCAGTCGATTGTGAGACAAACAATATAATTAAATTAAAATTCCGCAATCTTGGCAGTAAATTATGTAGATAAAGTTAGTGGCGAACTAAAACTATTTTAGGACTTACCCTCAGCAACCGGGCAACCAGTAAAAAATCGTCAGTTCGTCACCTTTATATCTACAAAGAAACCCGGTTCCTGGCAAGCACGGGTGCGTTCAGAACTGTATTTATGTGGCGCGCGGTGCACTTGAGCCATACAAATACTAACTCTCGATCGAGTTCATATCTTGCTGTGGAGCTTGCGGGCGAGACAATTTATGATGATTGAGGAATTGAAATATGAAAGCCATCCTTCTAGTAGCAATCGCAACTCCTTTATTCTTGGCTGCACCCGCACCAGCAATAAATGTCGCTGCTGGCGCCAAACAAATACCAGCAACAAATTATATCAGTCAAGCCCCAAATATTACTCTCGGACAAGCATCCGATTTAATTGGCAAATGGTTGGATGCGAAACAGAAAATATTTGCTCCTCCCTTCGATCGCCAATTGCTGGCTAAAATGACTACAGGTATTTTGTATTCTGATACTGTCAAGGCGATCGACTATTTGACCGCCAGTAATTCTCGCTACCGATACGGCGTCCAAAAACTCGAATCAGTGGAACGCTTTGCAGCATCTGGGAACAAAGCTACTATAGAAGTAAAAATCACCGAAGATGCTACCCTTTACAAAAACGGCAAAGTCGATAGTAGCAGTTTTAACACCAAGTTAATTCGGTACAGTTTAGAATATTGGGACGGCATTTGGAAAATAGCCGATTCCCAACTTATGAGTCAATAGTCAAATATCGCTACTCTTTCGGCGGGCGCCGATAACTGCACAAAAACTGTATTTGTGCGTGCAATCAGAGCGCACCTTACCTGCATGAGCAGCGATCGAGTCAAGATAGATACCCGTAGGGACACGGCGACGAGCCCCTACACCTACTATGTACTTTTAATTAATACACGTGAATTGCTTTCATCATGTGATATGCAACTAACAACTGCGTCAAAGCTAGCGGGTAACTTTGCAAAACTTCGCCGGTTGTCCCGATTAGTTTACCAATTTCCGGGTTGCCTTGGGCAGCACAAAATCCCTGGAGGTGGGGTAACTCGCTGCACAAAATCTTTTCCAATTCGCTGACTTGAGCGCTATTAGCATGAGAGTCTACTTCCAACACGTCAACCGGTTTGCCCATATCGCGATCGAGTCCCAAGCGAATTGCAGGTTTAAAACTATCGCTGCCTCGACCTAAAATCTCAGTAAAATCAGGGTGAGGAATTGTCGGTCTGAGGACTAAACGGACGCTCAAATTTGATTCATTGTCCGCTTCTGGGTAAAAACTAACTACAACGTCGGCAAATTTTCGCTGGGGCCGAATATAATCTTCTGAATCCGGTTCCCGCTTTTCCATTTCTGCCAGTACCTGTTCTTCGGTATAACCGCGCTTCATAATATCGCGCTTAACTTTCCACTGAGTTCGCAGTTTTTCTGGGGGAGCGAGATAAACTTTTACGTCGTAAGAATCGCGGATGGTTCGGGTGGAATAACCCAGCAAACCTTCAACGATTACAAACTTGCTGGGCTTGATGTATTCCGGGGGGTCAAATGTACCAGAATGGTGGTTGTAAATGGGTTTGAGAATTGCTTGACCGGTGCGCAGCAGGCTGAGGTGCTGCCGCATGATGTCGAGGTAATTGCAGTCGGGATGCAGTGCTGTGAGTCCGATTTCGGCGCGCTGCTTTCTGTCGTAGCGGTGATAGTCGTCTGTGCAAATCACAGTCACATTTTCTGGCCCCAATACTTGGGCAATTCCCCGGGTGAGAGTGGTTTTCCCCGCTGCGCTGTCTCCGACAATACCGAGAATGATTGGTCGATCGCTCATTGTTTTTACCCCGCCGGACAATAGCAAATTTTGTGGTCAATCTTAAATATTATCAAAATTCGGTTCGACGCGATCGCGATCTCTCCGCAGCCTCCCCAACCTGTAAAATTATTGTATTATTACTTAATCAAATGCAGCACCCGAGACTCGGGGAATATCTGATGCCAAAATTACCCTGATTTCTCAACCGCGGGGTTTGTCGATCGTACTTTTAAATCCGGGTATACTAAAAATTTAGGGAAAATTGTGGCCTCAAAGCATCTCAGCAGTCTGTAAATGTCGTGCAAACAACAGCAGCGGTGCGATTGGTGGGATATTAGCGGTATTAAAAACCGCAGCAGCGAGTCCATCAACTTGTCTGTCGCATCAAAGCACCGTGCGATCGACAAAATTGCGGCACAATATAAAGTTTTAGACAAGGCTTTCGCTATTTTGACAAATTAGTATAAATTTGAGTACACAAGGTACTCCCACGCTCAGAAACCTTGTTTTTCGCTGTGCATCGCCTGCTGTAACCAATTATTTGCCTTAAACAACCCGGTTTCGACGCATCCCGACGCAAATTATAATTTTTCCACCAAATTTAAGTTTAATTAAGCCCGCAACCAGCCTATGAATAAACCATATTTTCAAAAAATTAGGGGCAGTATTTTAATTGTTGATGACAGTCTTAACAATTTAACATTAATGGAGCGGATATTATTGCGGCAAGGCTATCAAGTAAAAATTGCATCTAGTGGTAAACAGGCCCTCGATACTGTGCAGTTGGATCTACCAGACTTGATTTTGTTGGATATTATGATGCCCGCTATGGATGGATACGAAGTTTGCACTCGCTTGAAAGCGAGCGATCGCACTCGCGACATTCCGATTATTTTTCTGAGTGCTTTGGTAGAAATTGCTAATAAGGTAAAAGCCTTTAACGCTGGTGGGGTGGACTACATTACTAAACCTTTTGAACCAGTAGAAGTGGTAACTCGCGTTGAAAATCAATTGCGACTGCGGGAACTAGATATGCAACTGAGAGAAAAAAATAAGATGTTGCAGCGAGAAATCGCGGATAGAGAAGAGGCAGAACTTGAAACGCGGCTGCTGTTAGAAACAACCAAATTCCAAAAAGACGAAATTGAAGAATTGCTCTTAAATATTTTGCCAAAAGCAATTGCAGAGCGCTTGCAAAATGGACAAAGCATAATTGCTGACAGTTTTTCGGATGTCAGCGTTTTATTCGCAGATTTGGTGGGATTTACAAATTTCGCATCTCACAAAACAGCCGCAGAAACCGTACAAGTTCTCAATCAAATTTTTAGTCAATTCGACCATTTGTCTTTACGTCACGGTTTGGAGAAAATCAAAACTATTGGCGATGCTTACATGGTAGTCGGCGGTTTACCCGAACCGCAGGAAAATCACCCTGCGGCGATCGCCCAAATGGCACTGGATATGCAAGCTGCTGTCGCTAGCTTCAATGCCAAACACAATCAAAGCTTTAGCCTGCGGATTGGGATCAATATTGGTGGCGTGGTGGCGGGAGTCATTGGTTTAACTAAATTTAGTTACGATTTGTGGGGCGATACAGTGAATGTCGCTCACCGGATGGAATCAAACGGTATTTCGGGGGAAATTCAGGTAACTGCTGCGGTTTACGAGCGTTTGAAAGATAAATTTTCGTTTAAACTGCGCGGTGCTATTGAGATTAAAGGTAAAGGAGAAATGATGGCTTATTTGTTGTTGGGCAGACATTAGTTGTTAGTTGTTAGTTGTTAGTTGTTAGTTATTAGTTGTTAGCTCATGTTAAATTAAGCAGAACTTACGCATGGGGCGTGAGAAACCGGGTTTCTATGAATTTTTGCGATTGGCGACGAAAAATCTACGAAGAAACCGGGTTTCTGAGGTCGCAAGTGCAGGTGAGAAACCGGGTTTCTATGAATTTTTGCGATTGGCGACGAAAAATCTACGAAGAAACCCGGTTTCTGAGGTCGCAAGTGCATCCAGGACTATTAAATAGACATAAATTTCTAATAGCAATCAGGTTGATGAGCGTAAGTCCTATGAATGAAAGATTATTGGTAAAACCTGCCCCTGCGGGATTTATATTTGTGGAAGCGGACATGATACAATGACTAACGACTAATGACTCATGACTGATGACTAATGACTAATTACCATTCATCCTTTTGCTTGTTGCTGTAGGTTTCCCAATCGTCGCCCGGGTTGTGATACAATGGCTCGGGTTCTAATTCTTCTGGCATTTCTAATTCTGCATCCGATGCTTCGGGCTGGTAAATGTTTAGAGGTTCGACAACGCGGGCGATCGCATCTTTGACAAATGCTTTGACAAACTCGTCTTTCCGATTTAATTGAAACTGCCTCTGCACGACTTCGGCGATGCCGCCGTCGCCCCAATCTTGGTCGTGGCGAAAATATTCAATAAAACTTTTGCCAGCAATTCTGGTTAAATAAGCGGCGCTGACTGCTTGAATTGCTTTGCCGAGTACAAATCCGGCAACGCTTAATTGTAGCGCCCTCGACACTACTTGAATTACGCCTTCAACTATTCCCAAACTCGCTAGGGTTTTAGCAAGAGATAGTGCCAATTCTTTAGCGCGATCGATATTTAATTCGCAGCCGTAAATCTTAGCAATTTCTACTACCATTTGAGCGTTAACTGCGGCTGTCGCCAGTAAATCCACAACAGGTAAAGGCGTGACAGCAATTACTCCGGCTCCGAGCCACTGAAAGCGCTCTACTACTTTATCAGCAGCGCGCCGCCTTTGAGCGTCAATTAATTTGCGCGCTTGGTCTCCCAAATGCTGAGATTGCAACAAAATATTATCAGCAATTAAATCTTCTCCTTCGGCGCGCAAAATTGCTGCGATGCGCCGAATTAATGGCATCATATCGGGGTCTGGCTGAAATATTGTGCCGCTTTCTAGTACGAATTTTTGGGGGTTGGCGCTAATTGCTACTACATCCATTGTTGATACTAAACCTTTGACTCGCAGCCGCAGTCGATCGAGAATTTCATCTCTGTCGCTGTCGGGATAAAGGTCAACTTTGTTAAAAACCACGATCGACCTTTTGCCAATTTCGGCCAAAGTCCGCAGCGGTTCGTACTCAGATTTGCGCAAATCGCCGTCCAATACAAATAAGATCAAATCAGCCCGGGCCGCCAACTGCCGCGCCAATTCTTCTCTATAAGTCCCCGCTACTCCCGCTTCCAAGATGCCAGGGGTATCAGTAATTGCTAATTCTCGATCGATTCCTTTCAATGAAAGAGTGTAAGTTTCTCCAACTTCAGTAGTTCCCATCGGCGCGCCCACCTGTCCCGCCATCCGTCCCACCAGCGCGTTCACTGCGGAAGTTTTACCCGCAGAACCAGTACCGAAAACAACTATTCTAATGCTACCGCGCGCCATGCTAGCTTCTATTTCCCGGGCTCTCAACAGCAAAGCTTGGCGCGCTACTTCGTCTTGAATGCGATCGACTTGCTGTCTGATTGCTTTGAGATTTTCTGAAGCAGCTTCACTTTTGACAACAGGAACCTTGGGATTGATCGCCCGTTTTCCTTTAACTTTCCCCGGGCGTTGCAGCAGCTTAAAATAGTAAAATAGTGCAAAAATTAGGGTTCCTAAAAGTACAATTATTAAGAAAATTAGCAAATTAGCCAGCAACGGAGAAGCAGACCACGCAACTTGACTGTAAAGCCCTGTTAAGGAACTTATTAGCCCAATAATCAGCCCCAGGGTGAGGCAGAAAGCAGCAATTAAGGTTAGCAGGCGCGGCAGAGGCATGAGGGGAGCGGCAAATAAAAGGGTTATCAAAAATCTGGGTTGAAAACCCCGTCCTTCTAGGACGGCTTTAATTAATTGTAACCTTTTGTTGTGATATCGCCTGTTTTGTGCTGAGTAAGTTAGCATAAGGCAGGAGGTAAACCAATGCTAGTTTTTGAGTTCAAAACTTACGGAAAATCAAGCCAGTTCACAGCAGTAGACGAATCAATTCGTACCGCTCAGTTTGTCCGCAATAGCTGTTTGCGCTATTGGATGGATAATCCCAAAAATAACAAATACGACTTGAATAAATACTGCGCTGTACTGGCAGCCACGTTTCCGTTTGCCGACGAACTCAACTCGCAAGCAAGGCAGTCGAGCGCAGAACGCGCTTGGGCAGCTATCTCTCGATTCTACGAAAACTGCAAGAAAAAGATTCCCGGTAAAAAAGGATATCCACAATTTCAGAGAGACTGTCGTTCGGTTGAGTACAAAACAACTGGATGGAAGCTCGCAGGCGATAGAAAGTCGATTACTTTTACCGATAAAAAAGGGATTGGCAAACTCAAACTAAAAGGTACACGCGATTTGCATTTCTACCAAATCAACCAAATAAAACGGGTGCGATTGGTAAAACGTGTAGACGGCGTGTACGTCCAGTTCTGTATTGACGTTAACCGAAAGGAGAACACGGAACCAACGGGCAATACAGTTGGACTCGACGTTGGATTGAAAGAATATTATACCGATTCAAATGGAACTACAGTTGAAAATCCGAGGTTTCTGAGGAAAGGTGAGAAAGTCCTCAAACGATCTCAACGTCGGGTATCCAAGAAAATAAAAGGTTCAAAAAATAGAGGCAAGGCCAGGCAGATTCTAGGTAAGCGCCATCTCAAAATAAGTAGGCAACGCAAAGACCATGCTGTGAAGTTAGCAAGGTGCGTAATTGGGTCAAACGACTTGATCGCCTACGAAGATTTGACGATTAAAAATATGGTGCATAATTACTGTCTGGCTAAGTCTATTAACGACGCATCTTGGTATCAGTTCCGTGTGTGGCTGGAATACTTTGGAAAAGTATTTGAGCGCGTAACGGTTGCGGTAAATCCGCAATATACCAGCCAAGAATGCTCCCTTTGCGGTGCAATTGTCAAGAAAACGCTATCTACTAGAACGCACGTTTGTAAGTGCGGGTGTGTACTAGATAGGGACGAGAATGCAGCTAGAAATATCCTGAGTCGAGGATTGGGTACGGTAGGGCATACCGGAACTTTTGCACTAGATGCAAGTAACGCTTCGGGAGAGTTGACCTCTACTGCAAGTTGGAGAAATCCAATTAGAGCAAGTTAGCTCATAGAACGAAGAATCCCCACGCCTTCAGGCTGGGGAGTGTCAAACTTTGATTTTTACATTACTCCGATAGTCATCAGTCAGTCGATTGTCGGATTGAAGATTTAGTTGCAGTATTGAATCGGGTTACTCGAATTTGGGCGTTACCCGCTTGTCCGAGGCTTTCATTCAGTTGACCGCTTGAGGGTTGACAGCTTGCTGTGAGCTTGGCTCCAGAAAGATTGGGTGATTGCAAATCTGAATGCTCAAATGACCGAGCAGCCGTGAGCACTGATACGGCCGCCTGCATTGCAATGGCCGGTTGAGCGTTAGCGGGTGCAGGTATGTGCTGCGAGCGATCGCGTCCTTGACTGCAATTGTAGCAAAGGCGACCCTTGATTGCTGAACTCATCCGCCCGAACCCGGTAGCCAATTGATTTGTACTTAGTTATTTAATTGGTACTTTAGGCGATCGCCAGTCGAGACACTGTTTTTTATGCAGAAACAAATATCACATTCAGTACGTACAAATCTGGTTTTTTAACATAAGTATGTCCCGCAAGCCCCGAAAGCCGAAACGAGAAACTGGGTCGATCGATCGGGGTAAGAGCGTCCTAATTCAAAATTATTATCATATTAAGTATCATAGGGTACTCTCTAATCAGCCGTGAGTTAAGTTAAGCTTAGTTCTCAGTGCGTGAATTATTTACAGGTTCGCATCTATGCAGATCAAACATCACAACCAGGCTTCACAAGCACTCCCTACCTCTTGCGACAATAACATCAAAGAGAGCCAGCCACCACAGCCGAATTATTTCACTCAAATAGCCCGTTACTTCGGCAACCTCAGTATTAGCGATAAAATCTGCGGCGGCTACGCACTGGCTCTTTGTGTTGCAATTGGGGGAACCACAGTCGGAATGCTGGCTGGGAATCATTACTATCGCAGAACTAACAATCAAGTACACATCGATGGAGAAAGTCGGCTTTTAAATAATTTGCAATTGGCTTTGATGCGCACCCAAAATAGCCAAGAGCGGCTGATTTACTGGCTAGACAAACCAGAAATATTTGAGGTAAAGCACCAGCAATTAAAACACCGCATCGACGAATTAAAATTTTGCTTGTCGCAAATCAAAAATCATAGTAACAGCCAAAATATTGAAGGAATGCCATATTTTTGGACAAGTTACGAGCCGCTAGTAAGTAATTACATTCAGCACCTAGAAACCGTAAGTAAAAAAATTGATAATTTACCCAAAAAGCCAGGTAACAAAATAACTAAACGCAAGTTGCTGTCGAAGTTTGACCGAGAGCGAATTGGGTTAAAACTAGATAAGGCGGTCAATGATTTAGCAGAAATTGTCGATCGCACCGCATTGCAAGAAGATGCAGCGCGGGAGTCCCTGCTGCAAGCGCAGGTGCTGCGCATACAAATCATTATTGGTAGCATGGTACTGTCGATCGTAGTTGCAGCACTGCTGGCGAGCTACACGAGTCGGGCGATCGCCAAACCCATCGCTGCTGTAACTAAAATCGCTCAGCGAGTCACCCAAGAATCTAATTTTCAGTTGCAAGTACCAATTACCAGCACCGATGAAGTGGGAGTATTAGCAGCTTCGTTGAACCAACTGATTCAAAAAGTAAATCACTTGCTAGAAGAAGTGAAATTAAAACAAGAAAATCAAATACTTCAAAATGAAAAAATGGCGACTTTGGGGCGGATGTTAGCCGGAGTGGCTCACGAAGTTAACAACCCAATAAATTTTATCTATGCTAATATCGATCCCGCCAAAAATTACGTGGAAGATATTTTAGATTTGCTCAAAACTTACGAATCAGAAATCCCCAACCCGCCGACCGGAGTAACCCAAAAAGCTGAAGCAATAGACCTTGACTTTCTCAAAGAAGATTTAATGAAAATATTTGACTCGATGCAAGTGGGCGCTGAAAGAGCCAAAGCTATTATCTTAAGTTTGAAAGACTTTTCTCGCCTAGACGATACCGCACCTCATGCGGTAGATTTGCACGCCTGCATAGACAGCAGTTTGCTGATTCTCAACAGCCGGATCAAACTAGGCGTTGAAGTAGTGCGCAATTACGGGAACATTCCAACTGTTGAAGGCTACATGGGTTTGCTTTATCAGGTGTTTGTCAACGTGATTAATAATGCACTAGATGCTGTGGAAGAAAAAGCAAAAATTGAGAAAATCAACTCTGAGGAAATCAAAAAACAATCGGGTTCCTCCTTCCTGAAACCGGAAGCACCGAGTTTTGTGCCGAGGATTGTGATTGCTACAGAATACTTGGATGACGACTCAGTGGTAGTGCGAATTTCTGATAACGGTACGGGAATACCAGCAGCAAGTCAAGCAAAAATGTTTGAAACATTCTTTACCACTAAACCGAGAGGTGTAGGTACTGGTTTGGGATTGGCCATCGGTCGCGAAATTATCGTCAAGAAACACGGCGGGACAATTAACTGTTGGTCAGAGGTGGGAACGGGGACGGAATTTGCGATCGCCCTGCCGATCGAGCATTAGAATAGACGATCGCCAATTGGTGATTGGCGATCGTCTATTCTAGAGTGGAGCAGTTAAAGCTAGGAGCGAAAATTATGGGACTATTTGACCAAATTTTAAGCGCGATCGACAATCCCAACCAACAAGCCAGTCCCAATCAGTTGGGTAACATTCTCGGTGCGGTACAGCAGTTGAGCGGCAGCCACGGCGTCGATGCAGGCACGACTCAGCTAGCAATGTCGGTTTTGGGCGGACACGTGCGATCGGCCTTACAAGACGTGCGATCGCAATCTGGAGACGCACAAGCTCAAGAAGTAGTCAACCAATTTAGCGGCACAAGTCCCAATCTGCAAGCAGTTCAGAGTTTGTTCGGGGCCGGCCAACTGACGCAGATAGTAGCCGATATCGCCCAAAGAACCGGCTTAAATAACGCGACAGTACAAGCGATGATACCTGTGTTAGTGCCGATCGTCCTCAACTTGCTGCAAACAGGCGGCAACGCCCAAAATCCAGCCCAGGGCCCAAATCCGGTTTTGAATGCCTTTTTAGATGGAGATGGAGACGGCGACGTAGATATTACTGACGCCATGTCGATGGCTAGCCGCTTTTTAAATCAGCGCTAATTCCCTGAGAATTTGGGGAGAGAGTCCGGTTTGATGGTTCGGACTTTAGTCCTCAGATTATTGATTTGGATGACTAAAGTCCGAACGATCCGACGAATTTTGTGATTGTCGATCGACCAAACATGATATAAGATTAAATTTAGATGAATTTGCCATGACACAAATTCTCGATCGCGAAACTATCGATCGGCCAGTAGTGCTCGGTGGCAATTGGAATCAGTTTAAGCTAATCCAGAAAGCTTCGGAAGATTCACCCGGAGTCAAGCTATCTTTTTTTGCAGGCGCGATCGAGATTCTGATAGCGGGATTCCAACACGAAAACTTTTCGGAAATAATCGGCTATCTGGTGACAACTTTTTTGCTAACACAGGGCATCAGATTTTATCCTTCCGGTTCGATGACACAGGAGAAAACCGGAGAAGTTTCAACCGCTTCAGACAAATCGTTTTGTTCGGAGACAGCGAAATCAATCCCCGATTTGTCGATCGAAATAGTTTATACCAGCGGCGGACTGAACAAACTATCAAAATATTGAGCTTGTCCCGGAGGTGTGGTTTTGGGAAGATGGCACGCTGCGCTTGTATCGCCTGCGGGAAGATGGTTAGGAAGAAGTAATTCAGAGTGAGTTATCTGGATTGGAAACGCTGAATATCGATTTATTGAAACGCTGCATTTTGAGGGGCGAGACTGATTTTGCTGAAGCGGTGAAGGTTTTCGGACAGGGCTGATTAGCTAAGTTAGGACTTACGCATAGGGGCCGGTGAAACCGTTTTTTTTTTACAAAAAGATGCGTTACCACCCACAGATTAGGTAAAAAACCCGGTTTTTTTGTCCGAGTGCGTCCAGCACTATAAGTCAATACGGTTTACTTAACACTATTTATGCCCGGATATCCCCCTCGCATCCCCCTGGTTGTAGGGGGACTTTAAGAGCTTCTTGTCCCCCC
>NZ_JAUBOJ010000211.1:0-12624 GCF_036700185.1 Microcoleus sp. BM001215392
ATTAGTCATTAGTCATTAGTCATTAGTCATTAGTCATTAGTCATTAGTCATTAGTTATTCAGGGCTGATTCATTCTCTCAAAGCCCCAGTCCCACAGTCCGACAGTCCTAAGCAAGGTTGAAACCCCTGTAGAGAGAGCTAAAATCCTCTTGCATAGGACTATAAATGACTCTTTCAGTCGGCGACCGACGACTTGTGCTCTCTCGACAGGGACTTTAGTCCCTGGCGGACTGTCGGAAGAATGAAACAGCCCTGATTAGTTATTAGTTATTGATTATTGCGATATCTTCAAAAATAACAAATAACAAATAACAAATAACAAATAACTAATAACAAATAACAACTGCCAACTGTCAACTATCAACTGTCAACTGTCAACGATCAACCGTCAACTGTCAACTAACTATGAACCGTTTTCGTACAGCCTGCACCACCCCCGGAGAATTCATCATTACCGCCGAAGTGGCCCCGCCCAAAGGCGGCGACATGACTCATACGATCGCAATGGCTGAACTTCTCAAAAACAGAGTGCACGCCATTAACATCACAGACGGAAGCCGCGCAGTGCTGCGAATGTGTCCCCTAGCAGTGTCAGCAATTCTATTGCAGCGGGGAATTGAGCCGATTTGTCAAGTTGCTTGTCGCGATCGCAACCAAATAGGCCTGCAAGCCGATCTCATGGGAGCCCACGCCTTAGGCATCCATAATATCTTGGCACTCACCGGCGATCCAGTCAAAGCCGGCGACCATCCCAAAGCCAAAAGTGTATTCGATTTAGAATCAGTGCGACTGCTGCAAGTTATTCAAAAAATGAACGGCGGCCAAGACTGGAATGACAAAGCTTTAACAGACGGAGTTACCGATTTATTTGTCGGTGCCGCTGTCGATCCGCAATGCCCCAGTTGGTCGGGTTTACAAAGCCGATTTGAGAAAAAAGTAGAAGCTGGAGCCCAGTTTTTTCAGAGCCAATTAATTACAGATTTTGACGTTTTTGATAAGTTTATGCAGCAAATTGCGATCGGCTGCAACAAACCAATTTTAGCAGGAATCTTTTTGTTTAAATCAGCTAAAAATGCTGAATTTATTAAAAAATACGTACCGGGAGTTAACATACCCCAAGAGACGATCGACCGTTTAGCAAAATCCCCACAACCCTTGCAGGAAGGCATAAAAATTGCCGCCGAACAAGTCAAGCTAGCCCGGGATTTGTGCCAAGGAGTACACATGATGGCCGTCAAGCGAGAAGATTTAATTCCACAAATTTTGGATTTGGCGGGAATCGAGCCGCTGAGCTAACATTAAACCGTAGGGGCGGGTTTGACCAACCATCAATGTCTAAAACTAACCATCTCGTAAACCCGCCCCACTCCGCTGTCAGAGTTTTGTAAGGGGATTAACCAATAAATTTGAGCAATAAACTACTTTAAAAAATGCTCGATCGATGAAACGGTTATAAAATAGGAGCACCTGAAAATGACTGATTCAGAAACGCCTAATTTAGATACAATTAAAACACTGGATACTCGCATATCAGAAGTTACAGTTTATACCGATCGCGCCCTGATCGCCCGCCGCGGCACAGTAGCCCTGACGGGAAACGAGCGCGAATTAACTGTAGCCTCTCTCCCCGCAACCCTCGAAACCGAGTCAGTCAGGGCTACCGGCACGGGTACAGTCGCCGTGCGATTGCTGGGAGTGCGCACCGAAACCGTGTTTCACAGCGAACCTACGGGCGATCGCACCGCCGAATTAACCGCACAAATCCAAGACTTAGAAACCCAAAAACGCGCAATAGACGAGCAAATCGCCGCCCGAAAAATTCAACTCAACTTTGTCGAAAATTTGAGCGAAAAAAGCGTCGGTTCCTTTGCCAGTGCCATCTCCAAGCAGCAGATTGGTTTGAACGAAACCAGCGAATTGCTCAATTTTTTAGGCAGCAATTATAAAAAGTACGTAAGTGCGATCGCCCAACACGAAAGACAGCAGCGCGACTTAGACAAGCAAATAGAAGCATTGCGCCAGCAGTTGCGCCAAGTACAAACTCCCCATTCCCAGCAAAGTTTTAACATCATTGTGGCGATCGAACCCAGCGACAGCGGCAATTTTGAACTAGAAATTTCCTATGTAGTCATGGGAGCTCGTTGGACTCCTCTCTACGACTTGCGAGTCAATACAACCAACAATCAAATCAATCTCAATTACCTAGCCGAAGTCAACCAAAACACAGGCGAAGATTGGACAGGAGTAGCGCTGACTTTATCCACAGCCAAACCCGGAATGGGAACTTTGCCACCAAAACTCCAACCCTGGTTTATCGATATTGTTCGCCCAAAATCTGCTCCAACCCCAGAATTCATGAAAGCACAGAGGCGACGTAATGTCGAAGCAGAAATGGCAACAGACTATGTAGACTGCGAAATCGTAGACGAAGAAAATATGCCATTTGCCGGAAAATATAATACTTTTGGTAGTGCTCTCGCACCCGAACCCATAGCAGCTCAAACTGCGACAGCAAAAGTATCTAAAGAAGGCAGCACCGTCTCATTTCAAGTCGGAGGAAATACCAATATCCCCAGCGACGGTACGCCACACAAAGTCACTATTTTCAGCGACAATTATCCCTCTAAACCTGAATACATCGCCATTCCGCATTTAGTCAGTTTCGCTTATTTGCAAGCAATCGTCACCAATCCGACGACAGGTGCAACTCTACTACCCGGTAAAGCCAATATCTTTCGCGACAACACTTTCGTCGGTAATGTCCAGTTAGAAAATGTTTCCCCTGGTGAAGAATTTAAGCTAAATTTAGGAATAGATGAAGGATTAAAAATAGAGCGGGAATTAGTGGAAAGACAAGTCGAGAAAAAACTGATCGGCAATCAGCGGCGCACGACTTATGCCTATCGATTAATTGTAACAAACTTGCTGCAAGTGGCGGCAAAGTTGATACTAAAAGAGCAACTGCCCGTCAGTCGCAAGGAGCAAATAAAAGTGCGGTTGAATCAGACTAATCCGAAGATAATAGCAGGTGAAATGGGACTTTTGGAATGGATAATTTCTCTGCCGCCGCAAGCCAAGCAAGAGTTATATTACCAGTTTGTCGTCGAACATCCTCCCGAGTTAACAGTCATCGGTTTAGATATTTAAAGCGATTAACAACACTAAGATTCGTTTGTAGTGCGGACTGAAGTCCGCTCTCCGGCTGAATGCGGACTTCAGTCCGTACTACAAACCGTTTTTGTCATTGTAATCGACCGGACATAGTTGATTTTTTATAAAAATAATTGTATAAGATTGAGAATTGTAGCAACAGTTTTCCCAACAGATATTAGTTATAATTCCTTACTAAATATTTAATTAGTAATGGGAATTTCAACGATAAATTCTGCTCCTTGTCGGAAATTAGAGTTACAATATAAATTTCCGCCATGTTGATTTACAATGATTTTGTGGCTGATAAATAGTCCTATTCCCGTACCTTTTCCCACGGGTTTGGTAGTAAAGAATGGATCGAATAATTGTGATTGCAATTCCTCAGAAACTCCTAGGCCATTATCTGATATTTGTATTGATATTTGATTCTTGTTCATGAGTTTAGTTTGAATTTTTATTTTTCCTTGTGTGCCGATAGATTTGGTACAAATGGAATCAATAGCATTATCCAGAAGATTCATAAATACCTGATTTAGTTGACCAGAATAGCACTGAATTTTTGGCAATCGAGCATAATCTTTAATCACGATTATTTCTGGATGTTTTGCTGTGGCTTTCAGCCGACTTTGGAGAATCATCAGCGTACTGTCGATACCTTGATGAATATCTACTCGTTTGAATTCAGATTCATCATGACGGGAGAAATTCTGCAAGGACAGAACTATTCCCCGAATGCGCTCTGTTCCTATCCGCATAGAATTCAGAAGTTTAAGCACGTCTTTTTGTAGAAAATCTAGGTTAATATCCTCAATTTCTACTTTAAGTTCTGTTGGGGGCTCTGGAAAGTGTTGTTGATAGAGGTTTACCAAATACAGTAAATTTTGGAAATATTCAGTAGCAGGAATTAGATTGGCGTGAATAAAATTCAGCGGATTGTTGATTTCATGGGCTACCCCTGCAACTAGATTCCCAATAGAAGACATTTTCTCACTCTGGATGAGTTGGGCTTGGGTGCGCTTTAGTTCGCGCAGAGCAAGTTCTAAATTTTCAGCTTGTCGTTGTAATTCAAATTCGGCTTGTTTGCGGGCCGTAATATCGCGGATAGTAACCGAAAAACCATCTCCTAGCTTGACTGCTACAAAGTGAAACCAGCAAGAATTTCCAGATTCATAGTAAAAATCCTGTTCTAAAGGTTCCCCCGTCTCGACAATATTAACAAAGCGATTAAATAGTTCGGGATTGACCTGATTTATAAAGTTTTTGAGAACTAATTTACCAATCATCTGTTCGCGGGTGCGTTTAAAAGCTCTAGCAATCACCTGGTTGACGACTAAACACCGAAAATCCTCAATCTCCCCTGTTTCGGTGTTACGAACAGCCTGCATTGCAGCAATACCATCGAGGGAACTATTCAAAACGCTAGCAAGTAAAGCCCTCGATTGATAAAGTACCTCTTCTGCTTCCCGGCGCTTAATATTTTCTTGTTCCAGAAGCTGTTGCTGGCGTTGAATGGTTAACTGATTTTCCAGGCGCGCCAATACTTCTTCGATTTGAAATGGTTTGGTGATGTAGTCTATAGCCCCTGACTTAAAGGCAGTTACTTTGTCGAAGACATCATCTAAAGCACTAATGAAAATCACTGGAATCTGGCGGAAATCTGCATCGGCTTTGAGAGTTCTACAAACCTCATAACCATCCATTTCTGGCATTTTGACATCTAAAAGTATCACATCTGGTCGCTTTACCTTCACTGTTTTTAGTGCCATCCGCCCGCTGGTGACGCTGCGAACAGTGTAACCGAGTTGCAGGAGCGCATCGCTTAGTAATTGTAGATTTTCTAGAATATCGTCTACAATTAAAATATTACCTTTATTTTCGATTTCACAATTTATATTCATTGCTTATCACGGGTTCAACTAAATCAACAATCTGCTCGAATTCAAACTCACGGGCAAGTTTTTTTAGGGATTTTATTAAAATAGTTTCTGTATTAGGTATTTTTTCTATTAGTTGCAATACTAGGTTGCTATTAGCCTCAAGTGCAGCTTCGTATAGTTGACTAATCCATGCTTTAGTCATACAGGTTAAATCTTCCGATGTCAAGAGCCTTTTTTCTGTATCATCCAAGAGTGGAGATATTGTTTCTGCATAAATGTATGTGACTCCTAAATGCTTGGTGAGGCTATCAAAAATACTGTGTTCAACTAATGGTTTGCGAAGAAAGTCATCACAGCCAGCCGAAAGCACGATCGCCCTTTCTTCTTCCAACACACTCGCCGTTAACGCGATTATAGCTGTAGCGTTGCCTTTAGTGGTGGATTTGATGTATTTTGTCGCTTCGTAGCCGTCCATCACTGGCATCCTCATGTCCATCAAAATCAGGTGCGGTTCCCATTCCTCCCAAAGGGCGATCGCCTCTTGTCCGTTACTAGCTTCTTTCACCTCAAATCCCAAGGGACTCAACAGCTTAATTAGCAGTTGTCGATTAATAGATTTATCATCGACTATGAGAATTTTGTAGGTAGGTTGACCGGGCGCAAGTCCCAGCACCCTTGGAGGTTCTTCTGTATTCTTCCTGTTTATTTGTTGAGCTAATTTTGCCTGAATATAAAATTGGAAATTTGTACCTTTTCCTAATTCGCTTTCTACCGAAATATCTCCCCCCATCAATTGCACAAATTTCCGGCTGATTGCTAAACCCAAGCCTGTACCTTCCTGCATTTCTTTTCCGGCTTCCCCTTGACTAAAGGCATCAAAAATTTTTGGCACTTCTGCTGCTGCAATTCCTACCCCAGTATCGCGAATCTGGAAATGCAGAGTAAAAGCATCTTCTGTTGTTTCATTGCCTTTGATAACACTCAAACAAATCACTCCCTTCTGAGTAAACTTAAGCGAATTAGTCAGTAAATTAAGTAAAATTTGGCGGAGTTTGATTTCATCGGTGCAAATATTACGAGGTAATGATTCACTGCGCTCAAATATCAATTTTAATCCGGTATTTTGGGCGCGTAAATGCAGCATATTTTCTAAATCGTCAAGCAAGCAATGTAGGTCAAATTCTTGAGCATCGATGGTAATTTTGCCAATTTCGATTTTTGATAAATCGAGAATATTATTAATCAGCGTCAATAGGTAATCACCACTGCGATAGATGATTCCGGCATTCTCGTATTGTTCGGCGGGGAGAGCCTGAGTTCTTAACATCAATTGCGAAAATCCCAAAATAGCATTGAGAGGCGATCGCAATTCATGACTCATATTGGCAATAAACATACTTTTGGCTTGGTTGGCTACCTCCGCCTTTTCCTTAGCGATCGCCAATTCTTCTGTTCTTTGTTGAACTTTATCTTCTAAAGTTTCAAACAATTCTTGTAATTGATGAGCCATCCTATTAAATGAAGTAGCCAGTTCTCCTAATTCGTAAGTGCGCTGGATTTTTACAGTTTCATGTAAATTACCTTCAGCAATATTTTTAGCAGCATTGTTCAGTTTTAAAATAGGTTTTGTCACAAAAGTAGCCGTGAAAATACCAATAATTATTACTAAAAGTAAGGCTACCAAACACAATAAAATTGTCTGCCGAGTAGTGGCATAAATATGTTCAAGAAAGTCTGATTCTGGCACAACAGTAACAATCAACCAATTTATCCCTAATTCATCTTTATAGGGAGAAATTTGTAAAAATTGTAGGTCGTCATGATACTTAAATTCAAGTTGATAGCTTCGCTCAACTTTATCAAAATCAACAAAATGTTTTTTTAAATACTTACCTGTAGCTTGAATGAGAGGATCGCTACTGCGATCGATAGAGGGTCGTTTGTTTTTTTTGAAATCTTTACTCTGATTGAGACTGCTTTCATCTTGAGAAGTCGCTACCAATAACCCTTCTCGATCGAAAATAAAGGTTTTTCCATTCTTGCCAATCTTATGTTTGACAAGAAAATCTTGAACCTTATCTAATTCATAAGTAGCAGACATAACACCTAAAAGTTTCCTGTTTCGATCGTAAATAGGCTGACCAAGCTCTAGGAAAAAACTATTATAGTCAATTCCTGAATAAATTGGCTGCCAATTTAGTTTACCTGCTTTGACTGCTCCAATATACCAAGGACGCTGCCTGGGATCGTAATATTTAGTAAATTTTTTCATGACTTTGGTAGGCTGACCTTGGGGACTAATGGCATATTCAGAGGTAAGATAATTAGTAGAAGCATTGGATACAACAAATCTTAATTCTCCATTTTCAGGCTTTCTCCAAACCTCTAAATATTGATTGTTATGGTTATAGGCAAAACTGATCCGACTCACTCGATCGAAATTTTTGATCGTTTGCCATAAATAATGATAATTTTTAGGATCTTGATTTTGTAAATCGAGACTTAGGTCGCCCCGTTCAATAGCATCAGCATTAAGTTTATGAATCAGAACCAAAGAAGATAACTGGTTTTTAATATATTGTTCGATTTCTAATGTAATTTTTTCGCGCAATTGAGAAGCAATGTCATTGACTGCTTCTTTGCCATTTCTATAAGACAGAAACCCCACCAATCCTACTATGATGAAAATTTCAATTAAAAAGGGTACAGTAAAAATAAATTTTAATGGTACTTTTTCCAAGAACTTAGAAAATAAATTCTTAAAATGAGAAGATTTCATATAATTACCAGAAAGAATTGGTTGAAAGCCTTTCCCCGATCGGGAGAAATTAAAATCAGACTATTCATTACTCCAATCCTCTTCCTTTTAGGTAGAGGTCGCTCTCAAACTGTCAACTGTCAACTGTCAACTGTCAACTGTTGAAAACCTTATTGGCTCAATGAAATATGTATCCGCTCAATCAATCGGATTTAATCGCTCATCAAGGAGCCTCAAACATCGCAAAATCGTTTTAAACACGGTCATTTATTCAGCGGATACTGCAAGTTCTTTCAACAGAATGCTGCCCACTTCGGTAAGACAAATAACGCACCAGCCCCACTGCACCGACAATTTGCAGTAAAAAGGGGACAATTAACACTAATATGACACAGATTTGTGGGATTTATGGGATTTATGGGCGATCGCGCCAATCATCGGTGATGGGGTCGATCTTTTGATGGGATTTTGCTCGGCGATAGTTGATTGACGATTTGGTTTCTTTAAGCAAAAGGTAGGTAAACCCTTAAACCATTGTCATTTGTTTCAGCAGGTGGTAGATTCTCTGAGAAATATCAAACTCGCGGCCCAAGTTTTGCCATCTGACTAACCAATATACTGCTAAAATTACCGATTTGTAATTGGCTGTTTTTAACCGCAATTTTTCGCCAGCTAAATATATCCACTCAAAACCACATAAAATATAGCCCTGAGCGCAGAAACCGGGTTTGATGGAGGAAGAAAAAACCTCCCATAGCCCTTGGCCCCGTTATCAAACCCGATTTATGAGAGTTTCTGCGCGCAATATTAGTTTCCTAAAAGTAATGCAACTGTAGCATAGCTTCAAAACCCTGATTACCAGAAAGAATTGGTTGAAAGCCCTTGCGCCGGAGTGGGATCAATTAAAATCAGACTATTCATTACTCCAATTCTCTTTTTTCTAGGTAGAGGTCGCTTTCAAACTGTCAACAGTCACAGGTCAACTGTCACAGGTAAACTGTTGAAATCAGTACCTTGAGGCTTGGCTGAATCGATTTGTTCGCAAGGAGTTTGAGAAAAAAGATTGTAGCGAAGTCTATTGGTAAAGCGATATACAAGTTGATTGGATGCCAATATCTAGCCAGCATCCGGATCGGGTTGCAGCAAAGTACGGTAGCCCAAGCCCAGCAAGTGCAAAAGAAGTGCGATCGCACAACTGGGAATCCCATACTTAGCTTTCACCAATTTACCTGTAATTGTTAAACTGCAAAGCCACGGGATAATCTTCTTGCTTCAAGCGTTGAATTACCAACTGCAAATCATCTTTGTCTTTTGCCGAAACCCGCACTGCATCGCCTTGAATCGAACCTTGAATCTTTTTAAACTCATCGCGGATTAACTTAGTAATCTGTTTGGCGATTTCCTGAGTGAGTCCTTTTTTAAGTTTAATTTCTTGACGGACACGACTGCCGCTCGCAGCTTCTATTTTGCCGTAATCAAAAATTTTCAGAGATAAACTCCGCTTGGCGGCTTTTGTTTGCAAAACGGTGTGAATGGCATCGAGAGTAAATTCGCTGTCTGTATTGACAGTGATTGATTCTTCGCCCAATTCCACGGTGGTTTTGGTATCTTTCAAGTCGTAGCGGCTTTGAATTTCCCGCACTGTTTGGTCAACAGCGTTAACTAATTCTTGCCGGTCGAACTCGCTGACAATATCGAATGAATAATTAGCAGCCATAAATTAGTAATTGGTAAATTGGTAATTGGTAATTGGGCATTGGGCATTGGGCATTGGGCCGAAAAGCGAAGCGAAGCGGAGGGATTGGGCATTTGGCATTGGTAATTCGTAGTTTGTAATTTGTAATTTGTAATTAGTCATTAGTCATTAATTAAACGTTGCTTAACTAACAACTAACAACTAACAACTAACAACTAACAACTAACAACTGACAACTGCCAACTAACAACTGACAACTGCCAACTAACAACTGACAACTGCCAACTGACAACTGCCAACTGACAATTACCCATTAACAGCCATCAAACTGAAATAGAATAAAGAGACTGTGCAAGTAGAACTAATCGCAAACATGAGCGATCGCCCCAGAGGCACATTCAGAATATAGAAAACCGAAAACAACAACCGGGCTAGAGGAAATGCGATCGCCGCCCAACCCGCAGCCTCCGAATCTACTCCCGTCACAAAAGCCATCAAAGCCGCCGCTGAAAACAGCATAAACGTCTCAAACGAATTTTGGTGAGCCCAAGTTGCGCGCTGAGCGTAAGCAGGCAACCTGTCAAACATAGCGCGAGGTGCTGAAAAATCGTAGCCTAGCTGCAAGCGAGCCAGGGCAACCACCAAAAACGGTGCGTAAACCACAGCAGCAGCAGCAGCCACAGAATCAAGCAGAATAACCGACACAGGCAATCCCAAGAGCATCATCAGCCTCGCATTTCAATCAAAATAGAACAGAGTAACAACTTTGCGCTGTTCCTCAGCATCCTGGCAAGTTTTCAGCAAAGTGTGACTTTCGTGAAAAGCAAAGCAGATCAGTTGCTGACAGCGAGAAATAATCTCCTGATTGCACATGGCGCTGGCTTCTGGGAGAGACAAACTGTCATTTTTGGGATTTTCTACCAAATGTATGACTTGTTCGAGTTGGTCCCGAGACTCCCGAGGCTGGCGGCTCATGCTTTGCGGCAAAATCACCGTCAGCAGATTAGGATCTGCTCGCATTGCCCCCCGAATTGCGGCTGAATTGGTGCCTGTAGCCCCCGATGTGATGAGCTGGTTGCCTCCCAGAACTAAGGCGTAGCTCAGCATCTCAATTAGCTGCTGGTGGGTAATAGGAACGTGGCGAGAACCCAAAAGAGCAACCCGCTTGGAGCTTGTTTGCTGGATCGCCGCAAGTTCTTGTAAAAAATCATCAACTCTGGGTAGCTCAATTGATTGACTCAAAGAATTTATTAAATTAAATAAAACTACGTTGTGGATTTTAGCAGACTCACTAGCAATTGCCACCAAAAAGAAGTTAAGAATTGCTGATCTATTCGATCGGACTAGAATATGCGGACATTTTAGGCCGCCATTCGGCAGAATGTCCGAAGGCATTGGGCAGCCAGAGAGCGAGGTAGAATTCAAGAAAAATTTATAATTTCAGAATTTTTGTTTTTTATTTTTAAAACAAAAATTATCTTCTGCCTTCTTGCTTGTGCCGAATACCTTCTTCCCTGAACTCCGGCTGCCGAATACCGTCCGATCGTCCGATCGTTGCTAATCGACTCGATCGCCCATGCCCAAGGATGCCATCATGCCCTTGAGATCAAAGTGTTCTGCCATTAGCTGAGTAACGCATTCCACCTTGATGCGTTCGTGCAAGCGCACGCTGCCAAAAGTGCTGTCGATAATTTCGACTGTGGTTAAGGTATCCAAATCAACAGACAAAACAGGAATTTCCATTTCTTCTGCCCTGCCGATTACCAAGGGAGAAGGAGGTAAGTGGCCTGTGAGAATTAAGCACTGAGTCGAGCTTTCCAGAGCCGCGAGCTGAATGTCCGTGCGATCGCCCCCGGTGACTACCGCCATATTTCTGGCTTTGCGGAAATACTTCATCGCAGAGCTAACATTCATCGCACCAATTGTCAAGGTTTCCACCATCAAGTCCAAACGGTCTTGACGGCACAGCACCTCAGCTTTCAATTGGTGGACTAATTCTTTGACGCTGACACTGCGCAGCAAAGCGCTTCTCGGCAGCATTCCCAAAACTGGAATACCGCTAGCTTCCAGAAAAGGCCGCACAGTCGCCGTTAGAGATTCGAGTTTGTCCGAGGGAACGTCGTTGAGCACAACGCCAACCAAGCGCGAACCCAAACGCCGCTTCGCCGACAGCAAATCGTCTATATAAAGATCGATCGGGCGCACTACCAGCAGCACAGAGGCATCAACGGTCTCAGCGATTTGAGTCAAAGACAAGTCAAACAGACTGCCTTCCTCCAAATTTGCGGGGCCTTCTAACAGCACCAAGTCTCCGCTGGGAGCTTGCAAATATTGGGCTAGAGAGTGGCGGTAATCTGTGTTGTCTTCTTTGCGCAAACGTTTGTAAACCGTTTTTTCGTCCAAAAATACCAGAGTTGACGGTATCTGACTTTCTGAGAGTTTCAGCGTCTCTACCGCAAACCGCACGTCTTCCTCTTGGGCTCGGGTTCCCTCCGAGCTGAAACAAGTTCCCAGAGGTTTTCCGTAGGCGACTGCGAGTCCTTGTTCCCGGAGTGCTAGGGCCATCCCCAGGGCGATCGCGGACTTGCCGCTGTAAGCTTTTGTGGAACCGATCAGTAAATATTTAGTCAATTTGGGTACGCCTTCTCTCCTCAATTTGCACCTGTCTATTTAAATAAATTTTGTTTATTCAACAGTATTTCAGCACTGCGAGTTAATTTCGCAATATAATTATACTCGATTTTGTCACTTTTGCGCACATCTATTTTTTGATATCCACTTTTATCGATCGCTCGCGACTATTTTGGTTGCCTTTTTTCATAATTTTTTGTGTCAAACAACCTGTTTAACAGGAGATGATTTTTTATATTTTTGAGACAATATTTTTGAGCATTATTGTACCACTTCGAGCGAAAGATCGGGTACAAGTGTAGATTGGGGGATTGGGGGATTGGAAGATTGGCAGATTGACGGATTCGGGGGATTTGAGGGTTGAGGGATTGTTAATTAATGGGTGAATACCTTATTTTGTCGATAACTGCTATGAGTTAGCGATCGAATTTTTTTTTTATTCTCAGGATGAGCAATATTAATTCCGGTTGTATCGTCAGGTGATTTAACCGCTCTTGACGCTCTTGACA
>NZ_JAUBOJ010000212.1:0-12623 GCF_036700185.1 Microcoleus sp. BM001215392
GTGGGGTCAATGCTTCAATCTAAAATCTCAAATCTCAAATCTCAAATCGATTGACCTTTAGGACTCCCCAAAACAAACCCGGTTTCTCAATCAGATATCTGGCGCCTCGATCAGAGGGCTAGGGAGAAACCGGGTTTCTAGTCCCGGCGAACGCGGGAACTAAACAGTTTTTAAACCTTAGACTTAGCCGAGGCCGGCTTCTTGTCAATAGTTTTCATCCCGTTGAGGAACATCGGCACAAATTTCTCGACAAAGGCCTGCGGGTCGCGGTTCCAGGCCCGCTGAGCTACATCGACTCTGGTCATTTGCAGGTCAGGGGCGATCAGGGTGGCCGGCAAGCGCTCCATCAAATATTGCGGGCGTTCCCACATTGGCATAGTGTTGGCGATGTCTACCAAGCGGGTGACGCGGCGCAGTTCTGCTCCCAGCATGATATCCATTCCCGACTCGAATGCTGCTTGTTCGATCGCCGCATACTTGCGTTTTGCCTGTTCCACCTTTTCCCGGTGTGCGGGACTCTTAGCAGCAATTGCACCCAGCCAGCGGTTTCCCCAGCGGACGTGACCTGCTTCTTCGGGAAAAATCTTTTCGATCGTTTCGCGGATTTTGACGTTTTCGTCGGTTTGGGGAGCATTCTTGAGGGCGTGGATGTGGGCTGAGAAATACTCGCATCCCCGCTTTTCGGTGACGTTAATCGCCGCTAACGAAGAAATTACAAAATCTTCGCGGTCTTTGGTAGGGTCTTTTTGCTCGCTGTCGAACAACCGTTCAAATTCGTCAATGTATGAGACTCCCGGCGGCTTTCCGACATTTTGACCGAGGTCTACCAGCAAGTCGGTAAGCCACATGGCGTGCCGCGCTTCGTCGGAAATGTGCCGGGACAGGTCGCGCACGAGTTCGGCCGGTTCGCCGTCTAGCTGCTCGATCAAGTCGGTGAGGTCTTTGCAACTGCGCTGTTCGCTGAAGCGGTAGCGGTTGAGGGTGATCAGGTGGATTTCGCGATCGCGCACCACTTGAGCTAAAATCTCGCGCGCTCCCATGGCGTTGCGCAGCTTGCGGGGATAAGCAACAGTCATGCTTTTATGTTGTTTTGTAAAGATACTTATAAAAGTGTAACGCAGTTTTTGGGCTTCCTAATTCACTCGCAAGGTAGAATTATTCGGGGATCGGGCATCGGAAATCGGGCATCGGGCATTGGCTTGACATCAAATTTTAGTCTCATCTGAAACCAGATCCGAAGCCGACTCTTCTTTGAATTTTCGTGCCTCCTCCACTTCCAGTCTAGCCAGCGTACTCGCCGCATCCGCCAACTGCAAAGCCAGATTCATTCGACCAACTGGGTTTTTCTCCTTCCAAAGGTCTTTTGCCAAGAAATGTACTCGATAGCGGAACATTTTAATTGACTGTGATGGAATAACTTTAGCTGTCATGGTCATAACCTCTCTTCAACAGTAGCTAGAATGCGAAGCAGTACCCGTTCCGGTTCTAGATAAACAAATGTTAGTATAATTACTTGATCTTCATTGCCGATCGTGACATCCCATGTAGCCGATCGAGGTTCCACCAGTTCGTGCCTGACTATTACAGTATATTGTCCTGCTGCCAAGTCATCAAATCCCGCATCTGCCTCCATCAAGGCAACTGTCTCCTCGGCCAGTATCCGTCCGTCCCGATTTAGTAAAGTAATAAAGGCAATGCCATCAACTGAGGTCATGGCAATATTATTTTGATTGCGTACCATCACAAAAATATCGGACATTATTGGTTATTGGTTATTGGCTACGATCGCTATAAACTAAATTATTATTACTTAAGTGTACTCTTTATTTGATGATCCTGTTAAGGATATTTAATTGCTGTGAATCATTTTAAGCCTTTGCTAATTTTGACTGCGAGTGCAGCGCTTCTCGGCTTGGAAGTAAACGAGGCGATCGCTAATGTCTCAAATATATCAGGAAGTCTGCTTGATTCGCAGATTTACAGCGCGGAAGTATCAGAAAAGAGGGATCGCCATTTAACCAACTCTCAAGGTACCTTAAAAAAAGGCAGTGCCATCTCTGTCGATCCAGATCAAGTTAGGGGCATACCAAAAGCTGAGGCGAGGACACGTTTCATTCTCAATAAGATATATCTGATTCAGGAAGATACTACCGCTGATGATTTATTTATTGTTGATGAGAAAGCAAATAAATGGGTAGTAAAGGATGTCTTATACGCTACTGAAGACGCTACTAATAAAAGCGCCGCTCTGATAGTTTCGTGTAACGCGAATGTCTGGGCTGTTATAGAGAATTTTTAATATGTGGGAATTGGTATTTGGTTTGACAGTCCGCCTAAATTATCAAAAAAGGTCGCCTGCAATGGCGACCTTTTTTGATTAAAAATCAAACATCAAATATGTTTAATTTTCAACTATCTAACAATCGTAGTAGAGAGCAAACTCGTAGGGGTGAGGACGTAACCGCATCGGGTTAACTTCGTTGTCGAGTTTGTAGGAAATCCAGGTTTTGATGAAGTCTTCGGTAAAGACGCCTGTGTCTGTTAAGAAAGCATGGTCTTTTTCTAAAGCTTCTAAAGCGCCTTCCAAGGAACCGGGAGTCGAAGGAACTTTTGCTAATTCTTCTGGGGAAAGGTCATAGATATCTACGTCCAAAGGTTCGCCCGGATCGATTTGATTTTTGATGCCGTCTAAGCCTGCACACAGCATGGCTGCAAAGGCTAAATAGGGGTTGGATGTGGCGTCGGGACAGCGGAATTCTAAGCGCTTGGCTTTCGGGTTGGTTCCTGACAGCGGAATCCGCACTGATGCCGATCGATTTCCTTGAGAGTAAGCTAAGTTTACTGGCGCTTCAAAGCCGGGAACCAATCGCTTGTAAGAGTTGGTTGTGGGGTTGGTGATTGCCAAAAGTGCCGGGGCGTGCTTGAGAATGCCGCCGATGTAATGCAGTCCCATTTGGCTGAAACCTGCATATCGATCGCCTGCAAATAGCGGCTGGCCGTCTTTCCAAATTGACTGGTGAACGTGCATCCCGGAACCGTTGTCGTTAAACAGCGGTTTCGGCATGAAGGTGATGGTTTTGCCGTATTTTTTGCCGACGTTTTTGATGACGTATTTGTATGTCATCAAGTAGTCGGCGGCTTGGACTAATGTTGCAAAGCGGAAACCGAGTTCGCATTGGCCGCCGGTGGCGACTTCGTGGTGGTGTTTTTCGATGGGTACGCCGCATTTGGCCATTGTCAGCAGCATTTCTGTTCTCATGTCTTGAGAGGTATCGGTTGGTGCTACTGGGAAATAACCTTCTTTGTAACGCGGTTTGTAGCCGAGGTTGCCGCCTGCTTCTTCTTTGCCGGAATTCCAGCGACCTTCGATCGAGTCTACGTAATAGTAGCCGGAATTTTGGGTTTGGTCGAAGCGCACGTCGTCAAAAATGAAGAATTCTGCTTCCGGGCCGAAGAATGCTGTATCGCCGAGACCCGTGGTCAGCAGGTAGTCTATGGCTTTTTGGGCGATCGTCCGGGGACAGCGGCTGTACGGTTGGCCGGTGCGGGGTTCTTTGATGCTGCAAATGAAGCTGATCGTGGGTTCTGCCATGAACGGGTCTATCCACGCGGTGGTAGGATCGATGACCATTGTCATGTCTGATTCGTTGATGGCTTTCCAGCCGCGAATGCTGGAACCGTCGAAGGGTACGCCGTCGGTGAAGGCGGTTTCGTCGATTTGGTCGTGGTACAGGGAAAGGTGTTGCCAGATCCCCGGCATATCGATGAATTTCAGATCGACGATCTGGATCTTATTTTCTTTTATGTAGTTTAGGGCTTCTTGGGGTGTCTGGAACATGACTTACTCCTGATATTGGTTTTGTCTTGCCGCTCGGCAGATTTCAGACTCTTTGGGCGATCGTAGGCCTTGACTTTCCAGGTTTTTGTAACATTAGATACAAAATATTTGGGTTGGCCTAGTGGGGTTGGGTAGTTCGTGATGCTTGCCTTGTCTGTGTTTCGGCTGTTGATATCAGACAAACGGCTGAAATTTGCGGTCATTTGCCAGCGATCGACTACCCTCTGTGCAAATCCTATCTCAAATCTTAATCAAAGGCCGATTTGTAGTAGTCTACAATAGGCGGTCTATCTCAGATAGCAAAGTATTGATAAAGATTTTTGGGAGAGAAACTTATGCGTGATGCGGTGACGAGTCTGATTGAAAATTATGATGTTGCTGGTAGGTATTTAGACCGAGATGGTATCGATCGGTTGAAATCTTATTTTGCAACAGGCACGGCACGGGTACAAGCAGCAGCGGCGATTAACAGCAATGCTGCGGCAATTGTCAAGCAAGCTGGTATTCAGCTATTTGCTGAACAGCCCGAATTGATCCGTCCTGGTGGAAATGCCTACACAACTCGTCGCTACGCGGCTTGTCTGCGGGATATGGACTATTACTTGCGCTACGCTACTTACGCCCTGGTGGCTGGAAGTACCGATGTGCTAGACGAGCGCGTGCTGCAAGGTTTGCGCGAAACTTACAATTCTCTGAGCGTTCCCATTGGCCCGACGGTGATGGGGATCGGGATTATGAAGGAAATGGTTAAGGCTCAAGTGGAAGCTGCCGGCTTGTCTGTCGGGCCTTTTCTGGAACAGCCTTTTGATTACATGATTCGCGAATTGAGCGAACAAGATATTTAAGTCAAGCAAGCTGGTTCTTTTAGCAGCAAATTGCAGTTGTGGCTTGCAGGTAGCAGGTGTTGGATAGATCGCTTTTTTGGCATTCGTGCCTTCAAGCGATCTTTTTAATGACTTAAAAATCTCCTACGCATCCCCAGACAAGGCATTTGTCGAGGGGACATTTGGTTTGGCGACGATCGATTTGCTCCCTGGTTGTTGCTTCTACTTCGCCATTGGGGTAAAGAATGTGGATGATGTTACCGCTGATGAAGGCTAAGGGATTTTCTTGACAAATGCTCTGATTTCTGATCGGAAAGTTACTTGTTTTCATGCTCGATCGCCCTGATTGTGTTTGTAGCGCATTTCCCTGTAGTTACATAATCGGCTATTTGCCAAATTTTTTATGTGATTCTACGAATGTTTATCTGTGATCGGACTACAAACCTATAGCGATCTAGGTCACATAATGCCAGGTGAGGGCGATCGCCTATCAAGGCCCAAAACACCAGACAAATTCCGATGTTAAATGACGGTAGTACCTCGTAAAACACAATAATCGCCAAAAATGTGCTGTCGGTTTTTGCGTAAGTGCTAATGTGATACTGTCCTAAACCCGATCCGTAAAAATTACAAACTTTGGCTAAACAGCGACTAGACACTTTATTGGTAGACCTGGATTTGTGCGCTTCCCGACAGCAAGCTCAGGCTTTGATTCGGACTGGGAAAGTATCGATCGATCAGCAGGTAATTGACAAACCCGGGACTGAGGTTGACATTGCAGCAAATATTCAGATTAAAGAGCGATCGCGCTACGTTTCCAGAGGCGGCGACAAATTAGCCAAAGCTTTACAAGTGTTTGCGATTCCCGTGGCGGGGAGAATTTGTCTCGACGGCGGCATTTCCACAGGCGGTTTTACCGACTGTCTGCTGCAAGCCGGTGCGGCACTGGTATACGGCATAGATGTGGGCTACGGTCAAGCAGATTGGGGCTTGCGCAACGATCCGAGGGTTATTTTGAAAGAACGCACCAATTTGCGGTACATGACTGCTGCGGAGCTTTACGGCGAGTCACCGCGAGCAGATTTGGCGGTAGTAGATGTGTCGTTTATTTCCCTAGATAAGGTTTTACCGGCGCTGTGGGAATTGCTGGCACCACCGCGAGAAGCAGTATTGTTGGTAAAGCCGCAATTTGAGGTTGGGCGCGATCGCGTCGGAAAAAAAGGTGTAGTGCGAGACTGGGCTACTCAAGCCGATGCGATTTTTCAAGTGTGGAAGGCAGCCACAGCCTTAGGATGGCAGGAAAGAGGCTTAACGTGGTCGCCTTTACTTGGCCCTGCTGGAAATATCGAGTATCTTTTATGGTTGGGGATCGATCGCGAACAGGAAATAGACCAAAGTGCGATCCTCTTCGAGGGCTGCGCTAACGAAGAAGGTGTTGTGAAGGAACGGATCGCACAAGTTGCGAAAGCGGCGGCGCAGGAACTTGTCAAGTGATTTTAGATTTGAGATGTTAGATGGACTGCCAAATGTCAAACTAATCAATTTTAAGATTCAAATTTGGAGAGCCAGATTTATCTAAAATTTCAAGTTTTTTTGTCAATCAGACTCCTAAAGTTTCACAAGAGTGAATAATTCCATGCAGTCATTAAAACAATTCGGTTCGGTTTTTCTGTACGTTCTAGGTGGCATCGGATATCTGGCGAGTGCAGCTACGATTGTCGGCGTTTCAATTCTGATCAAGTTCGCAGCTCTGCTACTAGCAGACAAACTATTATATACAATTCTGATTATCGGCGATTTGTTGAGGGGCATCGAAATTATCGAACTGTTAAATATATTGGTATTTGCTTTTGTCGGCATGGGATTTGGGCTCGCCACAAAACTGCTACCCCCTAAATACAGCCGTCAGATTAGTGCGGTTTTGTTGATACCTATAGTTCCCTTAGTTTTCATGAGTACGCCAGCGCTCAGATATAATTCTTGGCTGGAAAAAGTAGGAGAATCGGATAAGTTATTGCCTGCGGAAACAGCAACATTAACTAACTCATTTTTGCAACGAAAGGTAGGAGTGCCGGGTTTTCTCGGTTATTACGTATATACTGGGCAATTTCCGGTGATTCCGACAAAACAATCTGAAATGAAAGACCTCGACAGCTTTGAAAAAAAAGTTAATTCAAAATTTGTGCAGTTAACAGGAGTTGCTCCGACGATTGTTACTTGGTCAATGCGGGTGTGTTTTTGGCTGATTAGAATATTTTATTTTTGTATTGCGGTAATTGCGACGATTGTTCATTTTAGGGAAGGTGTGAGAATCGCGGGACGGTAAGAATACAAATAAGACGGGCGCGGTTGAAACCGCGTCTACACAAACTTTCGTCTGCCTCCGCAGACTGAAGATAAGACGGGCGTGGTTGAAACTGATCCTACACCAACGTAGGCGTTAGCCTTGTTGAAGGGTAGTCTGCCTTCGCAGTGTAAAGAAAATAAGGTAATTGGAATCGTCCAGTTTTCAACCGGCGTCCGGCTTGTTTTGTTCGTGTAGACGCGGTTTCAACCGCGCCCGTCTTCTGCAATTATTAGGACACAGCAATCAGTTGACCAATTTTTTTGAAGATTTGAAGAACCGTAAAAAGTTCGTTTGTTAAAGGAAGCGGTGAAAATATTCTTGATAAGTCATATTTAGGTGGATTCTGAAAGTCTAGCTTGACAAATACAATTTCACTGCCATTTGTCATTGCAGCAAAACTCGGTCTATCCTGCCGGGGATTGGCTGTCATGTATGCTAGTGTTTGGGGAAGTGCAGACATTACTGAAATCGTGGTGCGCTTCGATTCTAGGAGTGTCACCCAAAACTGATTTTGCATCACTAAAACATCAATCCGTCCTTTGAGAGTTTCTATTTCCTCATCCTCCTCATCTAAAACAATTTGTACGGATTTTTCAGCAGTCATTTTAAAAGGTGAATCGTAAAAACCAGCCCGTTCCAGTAGAGGCGAACCCATGATTAGCGTGACGGTTCCTTCTGTCAGATTTCCATCATTGAGGTGATAGAGATATCGGCGCCGAATCAAATTGAGAGCACTTTTATCGGCTTCTGTAATTTCGGGCAAATCTTGATACCATTCGGGAAAAAATCCCTCGGATTCAGTTCGCGCAATATTGAATCGAGATTCAACATCTGCTAAAGTTTGGATGACTTCAGTAACGGCTGCGGTTTGTGTCATATTTTGAATTCTTGCTGCAAGCGATCGATAATTGTATTGCGCTCGATGGTAGCTAGAATCTCTTGAATGACAGTATCCTGTCCCAGAGGACCCCAAGTGCAGCCTTTTTCTAAATAAACTTGGGCAGCGCGACCGACAGCGTAGGTTCCGTAAGCTGCTAAACTAGCTTGAGTGACAGCGACTCCGGCGAAGGTCGAAAAGCCGATATGCGGCGCAGCAGCGGCTGCACTTTTGCCAAATCCCAAGAGAAAACTGCTACCTAATTCTCCCAAAAGCACGCCGCCAGCGCTAGAGAAAATAGTTTGCCAAAGTTTCCCAGCTTCGTAACCAGTCATGGGTAAACCGTAAAGTCTGGATAAAGAGCGAATTAAGGCTAAATCTGCGACAGTTGCGCCCATGACATCTAGGAAAGCAACGGGGTTTAAGCCGACAGCCAAAGCTTTGTATTTGGCAAATTGCCAGATTAAATCATCTGCTTCTGTTTGGCGCAATTTGAGAATTTGATGAGCAAGATTTGCTTCGGCATCTCTAGCTTCTACTAAAGCATTAAGTGCGAGGAGCGATCGCCCTTCTCTGTTAAGAATTGTCAAAAGTGTGTGCTTGAGTTCATCTATTTGGGGAGGCGGCGACTCCCATTCGTTGGTAACACTTCCATCTGACCATTCTACCCGCACTTGCATCGGCGCGGGCTCGGCGGCTACCATGACTATTTCTAAGGATTTGGCTATTTTAGCGGGTGATTTTGCGGTAGATTTAGGAGCAGGGATGTTGTTTGGGCGATCGTCCAAATCGTCCCAATCGTCCCAATCGTCAAAATCTGTTACCGCATCGGCTGCTGACTGTTCAGAATTTCCCAGGGCTTGCAAACTTTGGTAAATAGCTTTTCGGTCTAATTCTGGATACAGGTCAATTTTATTAAAAACTAAAATTAGCGGTTTTTGAGCTGTTTGCAATTCGCACAAAGCTTGATATTCAGTGCGAGTGATATCGCCAGCTACAACAAACAGAATTAAGTCAGCTTGGCGAGTTACTTGTTTCGCCATCTCGCCGCGCACTTCCCCGCCAACTTCATCAAGTCCGGGAGTATCAATTAATTCTACTTGAACCCCCCCCAGCCCCCCCTTACCAAGGGGAGGTTCCAGAAGCCCCCCCTTACCAAGGGGAGGTTGGGGGGGTTCTACACTGTCAAGGAGGGGTAAAGGCACACTCCAGCGCACGGAACGCGGCCATTGAGTCACGCCGTTGAGAGGGCCTGTTTGCAGGATTTTTTGACCCAACAGCGCGTTTAATACGGCTGATTTGCCGCGACTTACCAGGCCGAAAGTTGCAATCCGAATGATGTTGTGGTCGAGTTTTTCGGAGGTAGAAGTTAAAATATCTAATTGATTTTGGAGCGCCGCTTCTAACTCTGTGTTGTTGGAGTTTTTTTTGCCTTGGCGCAGGTAGGAGTAGCGCGTGAGGGCTTCGCGCAAACTGGCGCGGGCTAGGGATAAGCGATTTTCTTGAAGGGAGTTGTCAGCCATTGGCGATCGGCTTTTTTAAGCAGGTATAATTGAACTTGGAGAAATCAACGATCTAACTTATTTTACTACAAATTTAAGGCTGAGATCCGCCTCCGAAAATTTGTTCCGCGTTCAGTTCCATATTGGGAAATGTAGGTGAAATAATGCGATCGGTCCCTCTGAACTGTCTAATCCTATACTCTCCTTCCACAAGCTGACAAACCGAGAGAGTGGGTGCTTTGGGGTCGCCAATATGACGTATTCCTCCGAATCCAGCATAATCCGCAATCCAATATTCGAGGATTCCCATCATTTCGTAATCTGCCAACTTTTTGAGATAATCGTCGCGCCAGTTGGTACTGACAACTTCCACAAGTAGCGGGATAGATGTTCCTTGGGTGATTGTTGCTGACTTCAACCATAGGGGTTCGGAGGCTAAAGCTTGACGGTTTAATAGCAAAACATCAGGGATATATCCTGTATCTTTAGCAGGTGGCTTAACTAACGCTTTCGAGGGAATGCGGTAGGGAAGTTGCAGTTGGGTGTAGAGCAGTGTAAATTCTTGAACGAGGTATGCTGTGATATCTTCGTGTTCTCCTGTTGGCTGCATTTCAACCATTACCCCGTCGTGTAGTTCGTAGCATCTGTTCTCGGCTTTATGTTCTAGAAATTCTTCAAAGGTTAGTATTTTTGGTTGAGTTTGTATCATTGTGCAAACTTTCTTTAGGAATAACAAAGAAGGCAAATATTAGCTGGTTCCGAAGTGAAGTCTGGTAACGGGCAAGATGGCGGTTCCACAATAACAAAATTTTCTTGTGGAACAGGCCGGAAAGCCTGTTGCTTTATTTTAACTTAATTAGCCACAGACTTAACGGTTTCTGTTCCACAATAACAAAACTTTATTGTGGAACAGGAATCTTGCCTGTTGCTTTATTTCAACTTAATTGACCGCCGACTTAACAGCCTGAGGCCCAGATGTCTGAGGCGAGAGACGACTTGCAATTTGGTTGACGAAAGATTGCAAGAAGGAAACTTGTTGATTTTGCTGAAATACTGTTTGCAAAGTCTTAGTCAACTGATTGAGACTGAAAATGCCTTTGGCTGCATTTTCCAGTTCTTGATTTTGGAAATATTCAATCAAACTCAGTCCGGCTATTCTGGTAAAATAGGCTGCACTAATTCCCTGGACTGCGCCTCCAGCGGCATAGGTAACAGCATTGCTTTTCAGCAGCCCAGTAATAGTTTGGGTAGACAGTTCTACTAATCCGAGTTTGAACATTTGGGTTGCCAAAGTTCCCGCGACTGTCTTAGCTTGGTCTAAGGAAAACTGTTGCTGATAGATAGCGCCGAGGTCGATTACCAGTTGGGTGCTGATGGCGGTTGTGGCTAACAAGTCTAAGGCGGGAACCGGGTTAGCAAAAACGGCGGCGGCGGCGATATACTGATATTGTTCGATGATAGGCATTGCCCGATCGCGCCTGACGCCATTTAATAAAGTTTTTGCTTCTAATTTAACCATTGCAGCCTCGCGGACTGCACTCGCCCAGACCAACTGTTGCCGTTCTTGAGTTAAGATTTGAGTGAATCTTTCCGTCAGCCGTTCGAGTTGAGAGCCTTGAGTTTCAATCCGTTCTTGAATTGTGCCGTCCGCTTGGTGCTGCCGCACTTTAATCGAATTCGGGGAAGCTGCGATCGCAATTATATCTTCTGTCCCCAATATTCCTTGCATTCTTTGGTGCAACTGCTGCAAAATTTGTGATTGCTGCGCTGGCAAATATTGGTCTAGTTTGTTCAAAACTAGCAGCACGCGCTGACCTGCGGACGCTAGTTGAGATAATGTTTGAAACTCGGAATCTGTGATGTCGCCCGCCGTGACAAACAGCACTAAATCGCCGCCAATTTTAGCATCCGCATTTGTGGTATTGGCAAACAGCGGTGCTGTTTCTGAGAAAATCTGCTGTTGCGGCTGTTGAAATGCCCAATCAGAGTTTAAAACTTTAATTAAGGCAGTTTTACCGACAGCTTTGCCGCCAGTTACGGTAATCCGCAAATCTTGTCGGTCTAATTCGGCTTTGAGTCGATCGAGCTTTGCTGTTAGATCAGCCGGATTTGCCGAGTTTTGAGCTTCTGAGGCGAGCAGTTTAATTGCTGCTTCGGCCGCCGCGATCGCTTTTTCGGCTGCTTCCCGCTTGGCCAGGGGCTGCGGGAGTTCGAGTTCGAGTTGGGGAGATTGTTGTTTCCACCACCAATACCCCGCACCGGCAGCCGCCAAGCCGATGAGTGCCGTTTCGCCCATTTCTGAACCCGAATGCTGTAGAGTTTCCAACAGCCACAGCGCTGCTGAAAGTCCTATTCCGCCTATCAAAATTGGTCGCCGCAAGTTAAGTGTCATTTTTCCCTTCCTGTGGGTATTATCGCCAAGCTTAACCTTACCGGGCTTGGCCTCCCTCCCTTAATTCCATCGTACCTCTGCGACATCCAAACTGGCGATCGGGCTATCCCACTTTTGGTGCGGGATTTCCGGCCTGTTGTACAATCAACTTTTTGCACTTTTTCAAACGGGGAATAGAGGACTGAAGTCCTCACTACAAACGAAGAGGTTTTTACATTATTATTTGAGCGCTAAAATAGTTGATGTTTTCCTAGGTTGATTCTCCTTGAAACTGCGCTTTAAAAACATCAATTATTTCTGCGGGAATTGCTCGTGGTCGCATTGTCGCAATTTCCACCCACACCCAAAGCGCCTCTGCTTTTAACAAGATTTCGTCACTTCCATTCGAGCGAATTTCGTAGCGGCGGACGGCCCGCGGCCCGCGCATCTGTTCGATCCAAGTCGATATCTCCAGTCTATCGCCCGCGGCTGCCGATCGCAAATAATCAATTTCGATCCGCCGCATGACAAAGACGCCGCCCAATTCCCGGTAGCGGTCTAGCGTAAACCCCAAGTGTTCTAAATGTTCGATCGCAGCGTGTTCTAAATAATGCTGGTAAACTGCATTATTAACGTGACCGAGGGCGTCCATTTCGTAATGGCGCACTCTAATTTGTGCAGTAAATGGTGTCAATTGCTCACCTTTCCACTTGTTGGGGTATTTTGTAGTTCCGATTGCGATCGATAATTCCAACCCAGACGCGATCGGGGGTGCATCAGGGCGCAAGCAAATATGTGTGTAGGGGCGAAGCATGACCTCCGTAAATAGGAGATGATAACTAATAACTTATATGCGGTCATGCT